>JAMCWI010000033.1 GCA_023481335.1 Bacillota bacterium
TTGAAGCCAAGGAAGGGGTCAAGATCGAGCGGGAGTCCCAGACCCTGGCCACCATCACCTTCCAAAACTATTTCCGCATGTACAAAAAACTGGCCGGCATGACCGGTACCGCCCTCACCGAAGAAGAGGAATTCCGCAAGATCTACGGTTTGGATGTGGTGGTCATCCCCACCAACAAACCCATGGTGCGGGACGATCTGCCCGACCTGGTGTACAAAACCAAAGAAGTCAAATACCGGGCGGCGGTGGAAGAGATCGCCCGGCGCCATGCCGCCGGCCAGCCGGTGCTGGTGGGCACCATTTCCATTGCCACCTCGGAACTGATGAGCGGTCTGTTGAAAAGAAAAGGTGTGCCGCACCAGGTCCTCAACGCCAAATACCATGAAAAAGAGGCGGAAATCATCGCCCAGGCCGGCCGCCTGAACGCCGTCACCATTGCCACCAACATGGCGGGCCGCGGTACCGACATTCTGCTGGGCGGCAACCCGGAAACCCTGGCGATGGCAGAACTGCGCAAGCAGGAGCAAAGTGAAGAGACAGCCGATGCTTTGTATCATGCATTGGCAGACAAGTATAGAAAGCAGTGTGAAGAGGAACGCCGCCGGGTGCTTGAACTGGGCGGGCTGCACATCATCGGCACCGAACGGCACGAAAGCCGCCGTATTGATAACCAGCTGCGGGGCCGCTCGGGCCGTCAGGGCGACCCCGGTTCCAGCCAGTTTTATATCTCCCTGGAAGATGATTTAATGCGCCTCTTTGGCTCGGACAACATTGCCGGATTAATGGATAAGCTGGGCATGGAAGAGGATTTGCCCATCGAGCACGGCCTGATTACCAAGTCCATTGAGAACGCACAAAAACGGGTGGAAAACCGCAACTTTGACATCCGCAAGCACGTGTTAAATTACGACGATGTTATGAACCAGCAGCGGGAGCTCATTTACAACCAGCGACGCAAGGTCCTGACCGGCGAAAACATGGCCGAGAATATCCGGGAGACCATCGCCACCGTGGTGGACCGCTCGGTGGAGGCCTACTGCCCCGAGGGTGTACACCAGGAGGAGTGGGATCTGGCGGGCCTGCTCGAATATGCCTCCCAGCTCTATCTGCCCAATCATGAACTGAAGGTGGAAGACCTGGAGGAAATGGGACGGGATGCCCTGAAGGAAGAACTCCTGGAGAAGTCCCTGGCCCTCTACAAAGCCCGGGAAGAGGAATTGGGTGCTGAAACCCTGCGTGAAATTGAGCGGGTGGTACTGCTGCGCCTGGTGGACGAAAAGTGGATGGATCACCTGGACGCCATGGACCAACTGCGGGAGGGCATCGGCCTGCGGGCTTACGGTCAGAAAGACCCGGTCATTGAATATAAGTTTGAAGCCTATGAAATGTTCAATAACATGATCGCCAACATCCAGGACGATGTGGTGCGTTACATCTTCCGGGTCAACCTGGTGCCTGCCCAACCCAAGGAACAGCGGGTGCTGGTGGAAAACCGCTCCGACGACGCAGGCCCCCGCCAGCCCGTCCGCAAGGAACAGCAGGCCGGCCGCAACGACCCCTGCCCCTGCGGCAGCGGCACGAAATACAAAAAATGCTGCGGCAAGTAAGACAAGGTAAGACAAGGGGACGGTTCCCTTGTCTTGCCCCCCTGCCTGTCAAGGGGACGGTTCCTTTTGAGACAAGGGGACGGTTCTCTTGTCTTGCCCCCCCTGAAGACAAGAGAACCGTCCCCTTGTCTTACCCTTGACATACTTGACATAAGAGAGGATGAATTTTTTGTTGGATGCTGAAGTAAGGCGCGACCTGGAACAGTTGGGGAAGCGTATCGATGATTTGAGGGTTTCTCTTTGACATCACGGGACAGCAGGATGAGATAGCCAAACACGAGCAGGAAATGATGCAGGAAGGTTTTTGGGACGACATCGAGCACAGCCAGAAGGTCAACCAAAGGCTGGCCGGTCTCAAGGGCAGGGTGGAGAGTTTTACTGCCCTGGAGTCCTCGCTGCAGGATCTGGAAGTCATGCTGGAACTGTGCCTGGAGGAACAGGACCCCCTGCTGGAAGAAGAATTAATCACCGAATTGGCCGCCCTGGCCAAGCGGGTGGAAGACACCGAACTGGAAGTGCTGCTCTCCGGCCCCTACGACCGGAGCGACGCCATCCTGGCCCTGCACCCGGGGGCTGGGGGCACCGAATCCCAGGACTGGGCCCAGATGCTGCTGCGCATGTACACCCGGTACTGTGAAAATCACAACTTCAAGGTGGAGGTTTTAGATCTGCTGCCGGGGGATGAGGCAGGCATTAAAAGTGCCACCATCCAAGTCTCCGGCCCCAACGCCTACGGCTATCTGCGCTGCGAAAAGGGCGTGCATCGGCTGGTGCGCATCTCTCCCTTTGACGCCGCCGGCCGCCGTCATACCTCCTTTGCCTCGGTGGATGTGCTGCCGGTGGTGGAGGACGAAGTGGAGGTCAATATCCGCCAGGAGGACCTGAAGGTTGATACCTACCGCTCCGGCGGCGCCGGGGGCCAGCATGTCAACAAAACCGACTCGGCGGTGCGCATCACCCACCTGCCCACGGGCATTGTGGTGGCCTGCCAGAACGAACGCTCCCAGACCTACAACCGCCTAGCCGCCATGAAATTATTGAAGGCCAAGCTGATTGACCAGGAACTGCGCAAGAAAGAAGAGGAATTAAACGCCCTGCGGGGCGACCAAAAGGACATCGCCTGGGGCAGCCAAATCCGTTCTTACGTATTTCACCCCTACAGCCTGGTCAAAGACCACCGCACCGGGGTGGAAGTGGGCAATGTCCACGCTGTGATGGACGGCCATATCGGCGACTTTATCGCCGCCTACCTCAAAGAAAAAGCCGCTCCCAAGGAAAACTAATTCAAGTGGGGACGGTTCTTGACTTGAATTCGCTGAATTGAATTCAAGTCAAGAACCGTCCCCACTTGAATTCTGAAAAACGAAAACAGGGGTTTCTGCAGCAGAATCATATCTGTTTCGACAGGATTTTTCCCTGGCTTGGAAGGATTTAGCACCCGGGGGGAGAACACTTATACTGGCCTAATTGAACGTTGTCGGCAAAATAGGCTGTCTCTTTTTGGGGTATGATAAGTCCGACTATGAATACTTTGACTTGAAAGGGATAAATCCATGTTCCTGCGCTGGTTGAAAGAGTATCTGGGTGTTACCATAGGTGTCATATTAACGGCAGTCGGCTTGGACGCCTTCCTGGTGCCGGCCAAAATTGCCGCCGGCGGTCTTAGCGGTGTGGCCACCATTCTATATCATATTGCCAACCTGCCCGTGGGCCTTACCATGCTGGTCATGAATATACCCCTTTTTATCTGGTCCACTGTCCGGCTGGGCTGGCGGTTTACGGTCAACTCGGTCTACGGCACCGTTGCCCTTTCGGTCTTTGTGGATTTGCTGGCTCCCTATTTGCCCTTATTAACTGAAGACTTGCTCTTGGCCAGCCTCTACGGCGGTGTCCTGATGGGCATCGGGCTGGGCCTGGTGTTTCGCTTCAACGGCACCACCGGCGGCACCGAATTGCTGGCGGCCATTTTAAGGAGTTATACAGGTACGAATATTGGCTTATTGTTATTTATCATCGACGGGCTGGTGGTGCTGTGGGCAGGTATTGTTTTCCGCTCGGCGGAACTGGCCATGTATGCCTTGGTGACTATTTTCCTCACCGCCTGGATCATCGATCTCGTTATTGAGGGTTTTAGCACCGCCAAGGCCTTTATGATTGTCACCAAAAAGGCAGACGCCATCAGTGCCGCCATCATCAAGGATTTGGATCGCAGCGCCACAGCCTGGAAGGCTAAGGGGATGTATACCGGCAAAGAACAGGAGGTCCTCATCTCTGTGGTGGGCCGTACCGAGGTTAGCAGGCTAAAGGATATTGTAAAGAAGGAAGACCCCGCTGCCTTTATCATTCTGGCAAATGTACACGAGGTATTGGGAGAGGGTTTTAAGGAATTAAGAAACGAGAAGTGATATGCAATTTTATTTTAATCTGGAGGGAAACAACATGGATGAAAAAATTACCAACCTGAAGGAGCGGGCCAAGGCCATTCGACGCCACATTATCACCATGCTGGGTGAAGCCGGCTCCGGCCATCCCGGCGGCTCCCTGTCGGCGGCGGACATTGTCAGCGCGCTCTTCTTTGACACCATGAAACTGGACCCGGAAAAACCGGATTGGCCCGGCCGTGACCGCTTTGTTTTGTCCAAGGGCCATGCAGCGCCGGTGCTTTACGCCGCCCTGGCGGAAAAGGGCTTCCTGCCCATAGAAGAACTGCTGACCCTGCGTAAGCTGGGCAGCCGCTTACAGGGACACCCGGATATGAAGAAGCTGCCCGGCGTCGAGATGTCCACCGGCTCCCTGGGACAAGGGATTTCCGCCGCCGTAGGCATGGCCATGGGCCTCCGGTTGGACGGCGGGGATCAGCGGGTCTACGCCCTGCTGGGTGACGGCGAAGCCCAGGAAGGCCAGGTTTGGGAAGCGGCCATGGCCGCCGGTCACTTTAAGCTGGACAACCTGACCGCATTCCTGGACTACAACAATCTGCAAATCGACGGCCCGGTGGACGTGGTCATGAACGTGGCACCGCTGAATGATAAGTGGCGGGCCTTCAACTGGCACGTCATCGAAATCGACGGCCACGACATGGCACAAATTCTGAAGGCCATCGAAGAAGCCCACGCCACCAAAAGCAAACCCACCGTCATCATCGCCAAAACCATCAAAGGCAAAGGCGTCTCCTTCATGGAAGACCAGGTAGGCTGGCACGGCAACGCCCCCAAGCCGGAGCAGGTGGAGCAGGCGCTGAAGGAATTAGCGTAGGGTTAGCTTAAATCAAGCCCTTACCATCTTGGCAAACAGGCCATCAGCCGTCGGCTGTCAGCTGTCAGCTGTCAGCCGTCAGCCATCAGCCATCAGCTGTCAGCTGTCAGCTGTCAGCCGTCAGCCATCAGCCATCAGCCATCAGCCATCAGCTGTCAGCTGACAGCCGTCAGCTTAAAACAAAAAACCAAAGCCGAAAGCCGAAGGCTGATGGCTAAAGCCCAGCCTAGAGCAAACCTAATACATTACTTGAATTTCCTAAGGGTCAGTGATATTGCCATCAGCCTTGGCTAACTACAAGCCCAAAAAAGCCGATGGCTGACGGCTGACGGCTGACGGCTAAATAAAAAGCAATACAATCCCGAAAAACCCTAACCTAAACTAGAAAGCCGGAGGTTTCAAAATATGACCAAGAAAATCGCCACCCGGGAGGCATACGGCCAGGAACTGGTTCGCCTGGGAGCTGATAATAAAGACGTGGTGGTGTTGGACGCCGACCTGTCCAAGTCCACCAAGACCCATGATTTTATGAAAAACCACCCCGACCGCTTCTTTAACATGGGCATCGCCGAAGGCAATATGATGGCTGTCGCCGCGGGACTGGCCGCCGTGGGCAAGATTCCCTTCGCCAGCACCTTCGCGGTGTTTGCCACCGGCCGGGCCTTTGAGCAAATTCGCAACAGCATTTGCTACCCCAGGCTGAACGTCAAGATTGCCGCCACCCACGCCGGGGTCACAGTAGGGGAAGACGGCGGTTCCCACCAGTCCATCGAAGATATCGCCATTATGCGCTCCCTGCCCGGCATGACCGTATTTGTTCCGGCGGATGCCGTGGAAACCGCCGCCGCCATCCGGGCCGCAGCGGAAATCAAAGGCCCTGTTTACATCCGCCTGGGCAGATCCGGGGTGCCGGTGCTGCACGGCGAAGATTTCAACTTTATCCCCGGCGAGGCCGTCACCCTGCGGGAAGGCACCGATGTGGCCATCATTGCCACCGGCATCATGGTTTCTGCCGCCCTGGAAGCCGCCGAAACCCTGGCAGCCGAAGGAATCAGTGCCATGGTGCTGGATGTCCACACCATAAAGCCCCTGGACATTTTTGCCATTGTAGAGGCCGCCAGAAAGTGCGGTGCCGTGGTCACCGCCGAAGAACACTCCATCATCGGCGGCCTGGGCAGTGCCGTGGCGGAAACCCTGTCCGAACATCAACCGGTTCCCCTGCAGCGCGTCGGTGTCAGGGACACCTTCGGTGAATCCGGCAAACCCGCCGAACTCCTGCAGCACTTCGGCCTCACCGCCGCCAACATCGCCGAAGCGGCCCGCAAGGCAGTCTCCAAGAAGAAATAACGATACTGTTCACGCAAAAACCAGAGTGCCGCCCCCCTAGGGGGAGGGCACTCTTTTTGCTTTTTCTGTAAAAAATTGGACAAATAGGCATGATTTTTTGGCGAATTTTAAAGGAATTTCTGCTTTTGGCGTAGAAACTCAATAGGTGGTTCCCAAGATTATAACGTTTGGAAAGGTGTTAAGATGATACAGTTCTACAATGTCTCCAAGGTATACGACAACGGCGTTAAGGCTGTTTCTGACTTGACTCTGCATATAAAAAAGGGTGAATTCGTGTTCCTGGTAGGTGCCAGCGGCGCCGGCAAATCTACCTTGATTAAACTGATCTTTCGGGAAGAGCTGCCCACCCGGGGGCAGGTTATGTTTAACGGCAAGAATATTATCCGCATGAAGAACCGGGAAGTTCCCCACATGCGGCGGAAAATCGGCATGGTTTTTCAGGATTTTCGCCTGCTGTCCCAAAAGACCGCGGCGGAAAACGTGGCCTTTGCCCTGGAAATCACCGGCACCTCCGGCAAAGAAATCAAACGCATTGTGCCGGAGGTTTTGGAGCAGGTGGGGCTGAAGGACAAAGGCAATCTGCTGCCCAACCAGATGTCCGGCGGGGAGCAGCAGAGGGTCTGCATTGCCAGGGCCATTGTCAATAACCCCCTGTTAATCATTGCCGATGAACCCACCGGCAACCTGGACCCCGGTACCTCCTGGGAAATCATGAAGCTGTTCCAGGATATCAACCGCCGGGGCACCACCATCCTGATGGCCACCCACGATTCTGAAATCGTGGACAACATGAAAAAGCGGGTTATTGCCCTGTCCAACGGCTGCGTAGTGCGGGATGAAGAGAGTGGGGTGTACCGCTGTGAACTTTAATACCATTAAATATTTCTTCCGGGAAGCCTTCCATTCCCTGATTAGAAACAGCTGGCTTTCCATTTCCTCGGTGGGCATCGTCACCGTCTCCCTGATTATCCTGGGCGCATCGCTGCTGCTGGTGGTGAATGCTGAAAAGCTGGCCCAATCGGTGGAAAGCAGCGTTGAGATTACCGCCTTTTTGGAAGAAAGCGTGGGCACCGTCGACCGTGACGAGCTGGCGGAAAAAATTAAAAGCAATCCCGAGGTGGACACCGTAGAGTTTGTTTCCAAGGAGCAGGCCCTGCGGGAAATGAAGGAAAGTTTCGGCGAACGGGCCGATATTCTGGAATCCCTGGAGGAGAGCAATCCCCTGCCCGATGCCTTCCGGGTAAAGACCAAGCAGGCCGCGGCGGTACCGGCCACCGCCCAGAAAATCGAAGAAATGACCGGCATCGAACAAGTTCGCTACGGCCAGGGTGTGGTGGAAAAGCTTCTCAATGTGACCCGCTGGGTCCGTTATGCCAGTTTGGCAACCCTGACCATGCTGACACTGGCTGCCGTATTTATAATTGCCACCACCATTCGCATGTCGGTCTTTGCCCGCCGCCGGGAAATCGGCATTATGAAAATACTGGGCGCCACCAACTGGTTTGTCCGTTTTCCCTTTGTGCTGGAGGGCATTGTGCTGGGCCTCACCGGCGGGCTTATAGCCGTCCTCGTGGTGGATTTGGCATATCTTTCCCTCATGGACAAACTGAAAATCTCCCTGCCCTTTATTCAACTGGTTAGCGAACCCAGAACCATCCTGTACATTTTAGGCAGCATGCTGGGCCTCGGTGTTCTCATCGGTGCCCTGGGCAGCTGGTTCTCCCTAAGAAAATTTTTGAAAGTATAAACGGCAACTACCACCGTTACCGTCGGCGGAACCCGACTACCACCGCCCGACGACTGACGACCTAATATGGAGGGATACCCGTGCAGCGCAAATGGATAAAAAAGTTTGTGGCCTTAAGCCTGGGGTTCATGATGCTGGCAGGGACTCCGGTGTGGGCCTCTCCCTTGAATCAGCAATTGGATGAGGTAAGAAAACAGCTGAACCAGAAAAAGGCCAAGGAACAACAAACCAGAAGAGTGGTCACAGACTATACCAAACAACTGGCCAGCCTTAATCATAATATCAATCAGAAGACCGAGCAGATTAAACAGCTGGAGGGTTCCCTGGGTGTTGCGGTGAACCGGCTGGAGGTAACCAAAAAGGATCTGGCGGCGGCGGAAGACAGTTTGTCTCAAAGCACCGACCAACTTAAGAAAAGGGTTAAGGGCATGTACCAAAGCGGCCCCGTTGGCTACCTGGAGGTGCTGTTAAGCGCCGGCAGTTTTTCGGATTTTACCAACCGGCTGGAGTTTCTGCAGCGTATGGTGCAAAGCGACAAAGCCATTGTGGACCGGATTGCCCAAGAAAAACAGCAAATTGAAGAATACAAAAGTTCCCTGGAAACCAGAACCCGGCAAATTGCCAGCATGAAGAACGAGCAGGAATACGCAAAGGAAGTTTTGGCCCAGGCCCAAAATGAAAAGGCCGAGCTGTTAAAGGATGCCAAGCAGGATCTTAGCAGGACCGAAGCGGAAGTGGACCGCTTGGAGGCCCAGGAGGATGCCATCCTAAGGCAGATCGCCCTGGAAAATGCCAAAAAGGGCGGCAGTTATGCCGGGGGGACTTTCAGTTGGCCGGTGCCCGGCTATTCCCGCATTTCTTCCCCCTTCGGCTACAGGATCCACCCCATCCTGAAGAAAAAGCGTTTCCACGCCGGGATTGACATTCCCGCACCCACCGGGGCCGCTGTCATCGCGCCGACCGACGGCACCGTAATCTACTCCGGCACCATGACCGGTTACGGCAAGGTGGTTATGATTGACCACGGCGGCGGGGTGGTGAGCCTTTACGGGCACCTGTCCGCCCAACTGGTGGGCAACGGGCAGGCGGTCACCAAGGGTTCCACCATTGCCAAGGTTGGCAGTACCGGCATGTCCACCGGCCCACACCTGCATTTTGAGGTGCGGAAGAACGGTACCGCAGTGAGCCCCCATAATTATTTATAGCAAAGGCCGGGGCTTATCCCCGGCTTTTCACGCCGCCAAAAACTGGAAAAGTCTTTGTAATTTATAGCGTTCTGTTGTAGTATAATACATGTGTAAAATAAAGAAACGGCAGGCAGGTGTTAGCGTGAGAAGAGACTCGTTGGCCTTTTGGGGCAGGCTGGCCATTGTATTGGTTTCCATGGCCTTCGTCATTTTACTGCTCCTGGGGGGCACAGTGGCGGGCAACTACAAAGGGCTGGGCAATTTAATTAAAGTGGTAACCCTGGTGAAGAGTCAATATTTGTTTGAAGTGGCACCGGAAAAAATGGTGGAAGGGGCCATTAAAGGTGTGGTGGAGTCCCTGGACGACCCCTATTCGGTCTACCTGGATAAAAAAACCTACTCCTCCCTGCAGGAACAAATCCGCGGCTCCTTTGGCGGCATTGGCGTTTTGGTGGGATTGAAGGATCATTATTTAACGGTGGTAAAACCCTTTCCCAATACACCGGCGGCCGAAAAAGGCATTAAAGCCGGGGATATCATTGTGCAAATTGGCGATAAGTCCACCAAGGATATGGACACCGAAACCGCCGTCGGCCTCATGCGGGGCCCCGTCGGTTCAGAAGTGGTACTAATCATTAAGCGGGAAGGGAAAGAACCTTTTCCGGTTTCCATAACACGGCAGGAAATCAACGTTCCCACCGTGGAGGGCCGCATGCTGCCCAACGAAAACAATGTGGCCTATATGGTGATCAGCCAGTTTACCGAGCACACCGGGGAAGAATTCCTGCAATCCCTGGAGGATCTCAAGAAGGAAGGTATGGAAGGCCTGGTGCTGGACCTCCGGGATAATCCGGGCGGCGAACTGAATTCCGCCATTAAGATTGCCGATCAGTTCCTGGCCAAGGGCCCCATCGTTCATATTGATTACCGCATCGGCCGGGATCATACCTTCAATGCCGAACCGGACAAACTTGATTTGCCCTTGGTGCTGCTGGTGAACAAAGGCAGTGCCAGCGCCTCCGAGATTTTGGCCGGTGCCGTGAAGGACGCCGGGGTTGGCACGCTGGTGGGAACCAAGACCTTCGGCAAAGGGGTTGTGCAAACGGTATTTCCTCTGGATAACGGCGCCGGGCTGAAGCTCACCACCGCCCGCTATTTAACACCGGAGAAGCAGGATATCCATAAAAAAGGGATTTCCCCGGATGTAGTTTTAGATCAAGAACCCGATGAAAAAACCGATAAACAATTAGAAACCGCTGTTAAGCTGGTAAGGGAAAAGATTCATAAATAAGGAATGAGGTGGGAAGTCAACCTTTCCCACCTCTAACTTCTCACTTCTCACCTCTCAAAAGGCAGGTGGTTTTAGTTTTATGTTTCCTTTTGCGGAGATCACACCGGAAATACTAAAAACCCTGGCTGCAGTATTTACAGAGTCCCAAATCCTCCATTTGTTCCTGCTGGTGGTGTCCATTGTGGCATTGCAATACTACCGCATCGACAAGGTAAGGCAAAGGTTTTTTGGCATGAAGCCCCGGGCGGTATGGCGGGATGTTCTGGCGGCCACTGTCTTTGGATTGCTGGGGGGTCTTTTGGCCAGCTATCTGATGGTGCTTGTGGGGTTGACGCTGTCCGGCTCAGGGTTGGTTTATCTATGGCCCTTGGCCATTCTCCTTATGTTTATCGATGCCCGGTTTTTATGCTTTGCCTATGCCGGCGGGATTTTGGCCCTCAGTTCACTGGTGTTTGGCTGGCCGGATATCAGCGTCCCCCAGGTTTTAGGACTGGTGGCCATTTTGCATTTCGTCGAGGCCTTTTTAATCTTGATCAGCGGCCACCTGGGGGCGGTGCCCACCTTTATCAAAAATACCGAAGGCCGGGTGGTGGGCGGTTTTGCCCTGCAGAAATTCTGGCCCATTCCCCTGTCGGTGATGGTGGTGATGGGTCACTCCGGCCTGCCTGCCGGAGGTGTCAGTATGCCTGACTGGTGGCCCCTTTTCCGTGCAGACCTGGGCCTCAATGTGGAGAATCTCATTTTTGGCCTTATGCCGGTGGTGGCCGGTTTGGGATACGGCGATCTGGCAGCGGCCCGGACACCCAAGGAGAAGGGCAGAATTTCCGCTGTCATCCTGGGGTTTTACAGCATTGTGCTGCTGGTGCTGGCGATATTGGCCGATCAACGGCCCCTGATGGGGATTGTGGCGGCCCTGTTTTCTCCCCTGGGCCATGAATGGGTGATTTACATCGGCAAAAAACTGGAAACGGGCAAATCCATCTACCAGCCCACCGGCCAAGGGGTTAAGGTGTTGGATGTGGTGCCGGGCTACCCCGCCTGGCAGGCGGGCATCCGCTCGGGGGACATCATTATGGAAGTCAACGGCATGGCGGTTGCCGGCCGCCAGGGCCTGGAATTTGCCCTGGGTGTTTACAGTCAGGTACAACTGACTTATTATTCCGTGAAGGATAAAAAGGTTTACCGGGAAGGCGTGGATTACCAGGACAAAGAGATGCTGGGCCTTTTGCCCGTGCCCGAAGGCAATGAGGAAAGCTTCATGGAACTATCCACCCAAGGCCCCTTCAGCCGATGGTTTAACAACCGCTTTACAAGGAACAAATAATTATGAACAATAAAGATAACGAAGCCAAATTTAAAGGGGGTGTTGCTCTACGAACATTTAGTTCGTTTTGCAACACCCCCCTTTCATTCATAAGCACTAGCGTGAACGGCTGGCCAATTTGGTCATCAGCCGGGCAATTACTTCCTGCTCTTCCCTGTCGGCAACATCCCACAGTTCCTTAAGCACCTTTTGTTCGGGGCTGGCGGGCTGCACATTGTCAGCCAGAATGGAACCGGCGTTCATGGCATAGTTTTGGATTTTGTCCCGGGAGATCCCCAATTCCTCGGCAAACTCCATGGCCTGGCCCAGGTACTTTTTCCAGTTTTCCCAGCTTGTGTTGGCTTTGCTTAAATCCAGCATGTACGTTTCAACCTCCTCCTGTTTTGACTGCGCATCGGCGGCATAGTCCCTGTTTCATCTATAGTTTGGCGCGGCTAAGCGAAATTATACATAGTTGGAAATTAAAGACTGAACCCGCCGCCAAGGGTTGTCAAGCCGGCGCATGTGGTCTATGATAATCTTTGAAACGAAGCAGGAGGTTGATGGTATGTCACTGGAGCAATTGGCTTTGGATATGCAGCACTGCAGCCGGTGTGGCTTGGCGGAGGGGAGAAACAAACTGGTTTTCGGCGTGGGCAACCCCCGGGCCAAAATCATGCTGATTGGTGAAGGGCCGGGCAAGGACGAGGACGAGCAGGGTCTGCCCTTTGTGGGCCGGGCCGGCCAGCTCCTGGACCGCATTTTGGCGGCCATCCATCTTACCCGGCAAGAGGTGTATATTGCCAACATCGTAAAGTGCCGCCCGCCCGACAACCGGGTGCCCAGCCGGGCCGAAGCGCGGGCCTGCCTGCCCTATTTGTACCGGCAGATCGAGCTGATTAAGCCCCGCATTATCGTCCTGCTGGGCAGCACAGCCCTGCAGAACCTAATCGGGCCGGAGGCCCGCATCACCAAACTGCGGGGACAGTGGCTGGAAAGCAAAAGCGGCATCAGGATTATGCCCACCTATCACCCGGCAGCGGTTCTCCGGGACCCCAACAAAAGGCGTCCGGTCTGGGAGGATTTTCAGAAGATCCAGGAGGAATACCTGGAGCTAACACCGTGAGGATAACAATAGAGGATAGCAATAATTGAGGTTTCTCAAACAAAAAAGCTGCTGTCTTTACCGGCAGCAGCTTTCCAGATTATTGAGAAAGTCCTCGCAGGCAGCCTGGCAATTCCAACGCTACGCTCTCGCGACTTTACTTGTTGATTAATTCTAGGTTATACCTACCGCGCCAGCATACTGCCAGTTCAGTCATTACGCCCTCAGGCGGCATTCCTCTGTGGATATGTTCGGGCTAAGCACCGCAGCCGAACGCTCCGCTTCGCTTTTGGAATAGCCAGTCCACCTGCTTACCGGTAGTTTTTCAACAAGCTTAAAAAAGCTGCTGCCGGTTCAACGGGCAGCAGCTTTTTTAAGGTAATATAGCTTTTGTTCATGCTCAATCAGTTTGTCATGAACAAAATCAAATTTGTCTTCCACCCGCATAAAGCGGTCAATCATTTCCTCCCGCAGGGAGGAAAGCTGATCCTTAAAGGCTTCCTGATTGGCTTCTATTTTTTCCACCTTTGTTTCCAGGTTGCCAACCCGTGCATCCAGCTTGTCTGCCTTTGCCTCCAGCCTGTCTACTCTTGCATCAAGCTTTTCTACCTTTGCAGCAAGTTCCTCTACCATTGAATTGGTATGGCCAACAATCCGAATCAAATCAGTAAGCAGTCGCTCAATCCGTTCCAGACGTTCTTCGCTCACTTACGATCCCCCCGTCCATAAGTACCCGATGCCCATCCACAATTGTCAGTAAAATCATACCATAATATTTTTCATTTTGAAAGAAAAATATCCAACCATCAGTTAATTTTACCAATACTGACAGGTTTCTGATATTGACCGGAATGGTATAATATTAGATGGATAGAAAGCGGGTGAATTATTTGGAATTTAAGCTAAAATCCGAGTTTATGCCCAGGGGGGACCAGCCCAAGGCCATTATGCAGTTGGTCCGGGGACTGGGTGATAAACTGAAGCACCAGGTGCTGCTGGGGGCCACCGGCACCGGCAAAACCTTTACCATGGCCAACCTCATTCAGCAGGTGCAGCGGCCCACCCTCATCCTGGCACCCAACAAAACCCTGGCGGCCCAGCTGTGCAGTGAAATGAAGGAATTTTTCCCGGAAAACTCCGTTGAATATTTCGTTAGTTACTTCGATTATTACCAGCCCGAGGCCTATATCCCCCATACCGATACCTACATCGAAAAGGACTCCTCCCTCAACGATGAAATTGATAAACTGCGCCACTCGGCAACCACCGCCCTGCTGGAGCGGCGGGATGTCATTATCGTGGCCAGTGTTTCCTGCATTTACGGTTTGGGTAACCCGGAATCATATAGGGAACTGGTACTGTCTTTGCGGGCCGGGGGCACCTACGACCGGGACGCCATCTTAAGAAAACTGGTGGACATTCAGTACGAGCGCAACGACATCAACTTCACCCGGAATAAGTTCCGGGTGCGGGGGGATGTCATTGAAATCTTCCCCGCCAACGCCAGCGACAGGGCGCTGCGGGTGGAAATGTTCGGCGATGAAGTGGAACGGCTGTTGGAAATCGACACCCTCACCGGGGAGATTTTGGGCCAGCGGCAGCATATTGCCGTTTTCCCCGCCAGCCACTTCGTTACCGAAGAGGAAAACTTGAAGCGGGCCATTGCCTCAATAGAAATCGAGTTGGAGCAGCGTCTCAAAGAACTGCGGGACGCCGAGAAACTGCTGGAGGCCCAGCGGTTGGAGCAGCGCACCCGCTATGATTTGGAAATGATGGCCGAGGTGGGCTTCTGCTCGGGCATCGAAAACTACTCCCGCCATTTAACCGGACGGGCCCCGGGGGAATCCCCCTTTACCCTGCTGGACTTCTTCCCGGAGGACTGGCTGCTGATCATTGACGAGTCCCACGTGGCGGTGCCCCAGATTGGCGGCATGTACGAGGGAGACCGCTCCCGCAAGACCACCCTGGTGGAGCACGGTTTCCGCCTGCCCTCGGCCCTGGACAACCGGCCCTTAAAATTCGCCGAGTTTGAGGACAAGATCAACCAGGTGGTTTACGTGTCCGCCACCCCCGGCAACTACGAATTCAAACATCAGCAGCAGGTGGTGGAACAAATTATCCGTCCCACCGGTCTGGTGGACCCGGAAATCTCCATTCGTCCCACCAAGGGCCAGATCGACAACCTGCTGGGTGAAATCCGCCTGCGGGTGGAGCGGGATGAACGGGTGCTGGTCACCACCCTGACCAAAAAGATGGCCGAGGACCTGACGGATTATTTCAAAGAAAACGCTGTGCGGGTGCGCTACCTGCACTCGGATATTAACACCCTGGAGCGTATGGAAATTTTACGGGATCTGCGGCTGGGCACCTTTGACGTGCTGGTGGGCATCAACCTGCTGCGGGAGGGCTTAGACCTGCCCGAAGTCAGCCTGGTGGCCATCCTGGATGCCGATAAAGAAGGCTACCTGCGTTCCGAACGCTCCCTCATTCAGACCATCGGCCGGGCGGCCCGTAACGCTGAAGGCTGCGTCATCATGTACGCCGATAAAATGACCGATTCCATGAAAAAGGCCATCGGCGAAACCGACCGCCGCCGCAAAATTCAAAGGGCATACAACCAAAAACACGGCATCACCCCGGAAACCATCCGCAAGGCCGTGCGGGATGTTATCGAGGCCACCCGGGCCGCCGAAGAAACAGCACCCTACGTGGCCCAGGAAAAAGCCGGCAAGATGACCAAGACCGAAATTAAGAAAATGATTGCCAAGCTGGAAAAAGAAATGAAGGAATCCGCCCGCCACCTGGAATTCGAACGGGCAGCCCAACTGCGGGATGCCATTATCGAACTGCGCCTGCAGCTGCGCGGCGATAAAGAGATCAAGCCGGCCATTCCGGAAGTGGAGTATTAAGGTTGGCCGTCGGCCATCGACCCTCAGCCATCGGCTTTTTTGGCTTAGTGTATAAAAGTTAGGGTAGAGTTTAACTATATTGCACAGTATAAGGACGTTACAAAGCACCCCCTGGGTGCTTTGTGGTTGTTTCAGCTATATGGCAAATCTTACAAAAATCGTACAAGTGTTCTATAAACCGTTGCCTTTTCCTGTAAGATCAAGTATAGTGGTATTGAAATTTTTACTAAACAAACAACAATTAAAGCCAAAAGCCAAAAGCCAAAAGCCAAAAGCTGACGGCTGATGGCTGACGGCTGATGGCCCGACCCCAAAGAAATACCCCAAAGGAGACAACCCATGCAAGATAAAATCTTCATCAAAGGCGCCCGCTCCCACAACCTGAAAAACATCGACGTCGAAATCCCCCGGGACAAGCTGGTGGTGATCACCGGCCTGTCCGGCTCCGGCAAGTCCTCCCTGGCCTTTGACACCATTTACGCCGAAGGCCAGCGCCGCTATGTGGAGTCCCTGTCGGCCTATGCCCGGCAGTTCCTGGGCCAAATGAACAAGCCCGACGTGGACTATATCGAGGGTCTGTCCCCGGCCATTTCCATTGACCAGAAGACCACCAGCCACAACCCCCGCTCCACCGTGGGCACGGTGACGGAGATTTACGACTATCTGAGGCTGCTCTATGCCCGGGCCGGCCGGGTTCACTGCCCCAAGTGCGGCCAGCCCATCTCCCAGCAGACCGTCCAGCAAATGGTGGACCAGCTGATGGCCATGCCCGAGGGCACCAAGCTGCAGCTGCTGGCCCCGGTGGTGCGCGGCAAAAAGGGCGAGCATGTCAAAATCTTTGAAGACATCCGCCGCAACGGCTTTGTCAGGGTGCGGGTGAACGGGGAGATTTACGATGTCACCGAAGCACCCCAGTTGGATAAGAAAAAGAAACATACCGTTGAAATTGTTGTGGATCGTATCATCATCCGGCCCGGCAGTGAAAAAAGGCTGGCGGACTCCATGGAAACCGCCCTGAAGCAAAGTGAAGGGGTGGCTGTGGCGGCGGTAACGGACGGAGAGGAATACACCTTTTCAGAAAACTTTGCCTGCACCGACTGCGGCATCAACATCAGCGAAATCAGCCCCCGGCTGTTCTCCTTCAACAGCCCCCACGGGGCCTGTCCCGCTTGTACCGGTTTGGGCTTCAATCACGAGTTCGACCCGGATTTAATCATTCCGCACAAGAATAAAAGCATCCGGCAAGGGGCCATCGAAGGCTGGCACAAAGGCAACATTGCCGCGGCCTACCTGTCCGGCCTGGCGGAGAAATACGATTTCAGCCTGGACACCCCGGTGGAACAGCTGGCACCCAAGCATCTGCAGGTGATTCTTTACGGCACCGGCAATGAACGGGTGAAGTTCCACTATACCGACGGCTATGGCCATGTGCATCGCTACGAAGTGCCCTTTGAAGGGATTATCGGCAACCTGTCCCGGCGCTACCGGGAAACCCAGTCCGAGTCCATGCGGGAAGAATTTGAAAAATACATGAGCATCAAGCCCTGTCCCGGCTGCAAGGGGGCCCGGCTGAAGCCCGAGGCCCTGGCGGTGAAGGTGGGGGGCAAGGATATTGCCGACGTCACCGCCCTGCCGGTGTCCGAGGCCCTGGCTTTCTTCAGCAACCTGGACCTCACCGAACGGGAGCGGCTGATCGCCCGGCAAATCCTTAAGGAAATCAACGAACGCCTGGGTTTCCTGGTCAATGTGGGTCTCGACTATCTAACCCTGGGCCGTTCCGCCGGCACCCTGTCCGGGGGGGAGGCCCAGCGCATCCGGCTGGCCACCCAGATTGGCTCCGGCCTCATGGGGGTTTTGTACATCCTGGATGAACCCAGCATCGGCCTGCACCAGCGGGATAACGAGAGGCTCATCGCCACCCTCAAGCGGCTGCGGGACCTGGGCAACACCCTGATCGTGGTGGAACACGATGAGGATACCATCCGGGTGGCGGACCATGTCATCGACATCGGCCCCAGGGCCGGCCGCCACGGCGGCCAGGTGGTGGCGGCGGGCACCATGCAGGAAATCATGCAGGTGCCGGAATCCCTCACCGGCCAGTACCTGAGCGGCAAGAAATACATTCCGGTGCCCCTGAGCCGCCGCCAGGGCAAGGAACAGAGCCTTATCATCCAAGGGGCGTCGGAAAACAACCTGAAGGAAATAAACGTGGAAATTCCCCTGGGGGTCTTTGTCTGCGTCACCGGTGTTTCCGGTTCCGGTAAAAGTACCCTCATCAATGAAATACTCTACAAATCCCTGGCCCACAAACTGCACCGGGCCAAGGCCAAGCCCGGGGAACACATTGGAATCCAGGGCATCGAGCATTTAGAAAAGGTGATCGATGTGAACCAGTCCCCCATCGGCCGCACCCCGCGTTCCAACCCGGCCACCTATACCGGGGTATTTAACGACATCCGGGAACTGTTCACCCAGCTGCCGGAGGCCAAAGTGCGGGGGTACAAGCCCGGCCGTTTCAGCTTCAATGTGAAGGGCGGCCGTTGTGAAGCCTGCCAGGGGGACGGCATTATTAAAATTGAGATGCACTTCCTGCCGGATGTTTATGTGCCCTGCGAAATCTGCAAGGGTCTGCGCTACAACCGGGAAACCCTGGAGGTGAAATACAA
This sequence comes from Bacillota bacterium, assembly GCA_023481335.1. Classification (GTDB taxonomy): domain Bacteria; phylum Bacillota; class Desulfotomaculia; order Desulfotomaculales; family Desulfotomaculaceae; genus JAMCWI01. The sequence goes on from JAMCWI010000033.1 coordinate 18,418, forward strand.
AGGCAAGAGCATTGCCGATGTGTTAAATATGGAAGTGGACGAAGCCGTGGAGTTCTTTGCCAACATCCCGAAAATCCACCGGCGGCTGAAAACCCTGCAGGACGTAGGGCTGGGCTATATCCGCCTGGGCCAGCCGGCACCGGAACTCTCCGGTGGTGAGGCCCAGCGGGTGAAGCTGGCCACCGAGCTAAGCCGCCGCAGCAACGGCGGCACCATCTACATCCTGGACGAACCCACCACCGGCCTGCACACCGCCGACATCGCCCGGCTGCTGGAAGTGCTGCACCGCTTGGTGGACAACGGCAGCACCGTGGTGGTCATCGAGCACAACCTGGATGTCATCAAAACCGCCGACTATATCATCGACCTGGGCCCCGAGGGAGGCCACAGAGGGGGCACCCTGGTGGCCACCGGCACCCCCGAAGAAATTTGCCGCACCCCCCAATCCTACACCGGCCGGTTCCTTAAACCGGTGCTGGAGCGGGACCGCCAAAGAACCCTCACCGGCCTGTAAGTGCTGACTCACGGGGACGGTTCTCCTGAGTCCCCGGGCCCGGGGACTCAGGAGAACCGTCCCCGTGAGTCACCCGTGAGTCAGCACTTGCCCCTGAAAAAACAGAGGTCGATAAACCTCGGTAAAGTGTATTTGCGTTAAACTTTAAACTCCCTAAGCTCCTGCTCCGTTAAATCCTCTGTATTCTTGCCCTTCTCCTCACAATACTTAAGTAAAGCCCTTATTTTAAAGCGAGGGGCATCTTCAGGCCAGGGTAGGGAATAAACACCTTGAGACACTTCGTCTATGACATCATCAATGCTTAGTTTTGTAACTTTAGTGGTTTCCCGGTTGTAGCGCAGACCCTT
>JAMCWI010000163.1 GCA_023481335.1 Bacillota bacterium
CATTGGCCAACTGGGCAAAATCTATTTCTTCTTCCTTTTGATCCATCACAGCAATGAATTCATCCTCGCAAATATCGTAAACCTTACAGATGCTGTATTGATAAATCTCGTCCCCCTTTAAGGCTTTGCCGCAGTGATGATTAAAGGTCTCCACCAGAATCTCCAGGTTATCTGCAATGGTTCCGTCCAAATCAATGCCAATTTTCATGCGATCCCCCCTATGCAAACCGATATAAACCTCACGTTTATGAGTATATATTTATTGGCAGCGGGCCGTCAATAAATTAAGGAAAACTTCGTGTCCGGTCTTTTCAATGCTACAGGCTTGTACTAAAACAGGAATTAACCCTCCGGTGTCGAACTAAGTCATAAAATTCTATATTAGGAGGATTCACCCATGCAGTATGATTTTAAAGAAGCCTTCAACCGCATTGGCCGACAGCTGGATGAAATAACCAACAAAAGAATTGAAGAATTACGCAGGTTAAGTGACGAAGGCGAAATAGATTTTGCCCAGTTGGCCAGTGAAACTCTAAATGAAATGATTAACAGCAATATACGTGTTACCGCAAAGGTTCTGGAAGAATACCATGCAAATTTGATGAAATATCTGGCGGAAAAAGGTATATAAGTTTTTTCCTTAATCTAAAGAATGCATCTCCTGCTTTAAACCAATAAGCCCTTGTTTTCCACAACATATGGAAACAAGGGCTTATTGGTTTCTAACCTTAAATACCAAGTCTTACTTTAAGGGAGAAACCTTAAGTGTAAATATTATTAAATGTTAAATATGTTGCCAAATATTCTGTCACTCAGAAGACAGTAAATTGTACCATAAGTTAGTAAAATGTCATAAAATGTCGTTTTTGCGACACATTTTTAATTATAAAGGGAGTGGAGGAACTTCATGAAGGTAGGCATTAACTTTAAAAAAGGGAGTCTTCGTCTTAAGCTGCTCGTTTATTTTATGGTTATTACTTTGATTCCTTTGGTCGTTTATTCCTTTTACAGCATAAAAAAATCGGAACTGGTGTTGAAGCAACAATATGAAACACAAACCCAGCAGCTGTTAAGTACAAATTTAGATGTAATTTTAACCGCGGAACAAAGAATTATTGTAGAAATGGCCCACAACCCCATTGTTAAATCCATGGACTTCACCCAAGCAGAACCCTTCTTCCAGCGATTCATTAAAGACAATCCCCAGTATTCTCACCTCTTAATCTGTGATCCCAAAGGAATTGAGGTTGCTCACTCGGAGGGGGCGGAACACCACGGAAAAAGCATTGCAGACAAAGAATACTTCAAGGTTCCCTGGGAAACCGGCAAGCCTGTTATCTCGGACGCTACTTTTTCTAAAAGTACGGGTAGAAAAATAGTGGGGCTGGGAGTTCCCATTTTTAACAATGCCAAGCAACAGATTGGTGTAGTGGTTGGTTTTATCCGCCTGGAATATATATCGGATCGCATTACCTCTAAAAAAGTTTCACAAAATGGCTACACATTTATGCTAAATAAAAAGGGAGATTTTATTGGCCATCCTGATACTGGTAAGCTGCTTCAAGAAAACCTGTTTGAAAGTCCGGATATTGATGAACACTGTAAGGTGATTATACAAAGGATGCTGAACCAGGAAAACGGTGTTGAGGAAATAACACTGGACGGCAAGGAAATGATCATCAACTATAGACCCGCCAATATCAACGGTTGGTCCATTGCCGCCGTAAGTCCCGTAACGGAGGTTTATGCTCTGGCGGATAATCTGAAGCAAGATACCTGGAAGGCATTGCTGATCATCACCCTGCTGCTGTTGGTGATTGTAGCCTTTGTAACCAGCAGAATACTTAAACCCATTCACAGTTACATTAAGCTGGTGAATAACGGGGATTTCTCTAAAAAAATCAGCGGGTCCGATGAACTGGGTACCGCCTTCCGTAAGTTAGCCGGGGATTTGCAGTTAATGCTGGTGTCTTTTAGTAAAAACACGGAAAAGCTTGCTTCATCTTCAGATAAGTTCAAAGAAATAACCGAACACTCTGCCGCAGCCGCCAGTGATATATCCGGTAAAATTCAAGGTATTGCGGAGGCATCCCAATCCCAGAAAGAAAAAATAACTGAGATCAGCACATTCATCGTTAAACTTAACCATGAATTATCTCATATCCAGGGTGAGTTGGAGAACAGCCAAAAATCATCCAACCAGGCCTATTACACGGCCCAAGGCGGTCGGGAATTGGTTAAAGATATGGCGACTTCTATTCATACCCTGAACCAAAAGACAAATCAAATTAACTCCATCGTGGACACCATTAGTTCTATTGCCGACCAGACGAATCTCCTCGCCCTCAATGCAGCCATCGAGGCTGCCAGAGCAGGAGACTCAGGAAAAGGATTTGCAGTGGTGGCCGAGGAAGTCAGAAAATTGGCTGCCCAGTGTTCCGAGGCAACCACCGAAATTGCCCAACTGGTGCAGGAGATCAGAAACGATGTAGAAAAGGTGGTTAGCCTGGCTTCCGATCAAAAAAATAACAATAATGTGGTCAAATCCTTTGAAGATATTTTAAACAAAACCCAGGCGGCTTCCAGCAGTGTATCAACCCTTGTTTCCGCAGCCCAAATGATTCAGCAGGAAAGCCAACAAATAGAATCGGAAATCAAGACCATTGCTGAAGCGGTTTCTCAAACAGCAGCGGCGGTGGAAAGCATTGCCGGTTATACAGAGGAACAGACCGCTTCCGTGGAGGAACTGTCCGGTTCGGCAGATGAACTGAATCAAGTGGCCTTTGAAATGAAGCAAGAAATCAGCCGTTTTAAATACTAAAACAGGCAACCCCCTTCAAGTTATAAATTGAAGGGGGTTGTTTAGTTTCAAACTTCTATTGATTTTTCCTATATGTTACTATGCAGAGGCAGCCAACGCCGAGGCAATATCGGGGTATTTAAAGGGAACTTGCATCGTTATCAGCTTTTTCGGCATCACCTGCTGGCCGTTCAGCAGCAGTTCATCCGCCATTTCTCCCAATAGGGTTCTAGCTACCAAGCCGGGCAGCCGGGTCCAGGAGGTCTTGCCCAGAACCCGGGCCAAATGCCGGTCCAACTCCGCCATGGTCACCGGCTGAGGGCTGCAAAGATTGACGGCTCCCATAACACGTTCATCGGTTAAGGCTAGGGTCAAAATATTCACTAGATCCTCGATGTGTATCCAGGAAACCCACTGCTTGCCATCCCCGATATAGCCGCCCATGCCAAATTTGTAAGGCATTTTGATCCGCTCTAAAACACCCCCTCCGGGGCCCAACACAATGCCAAAACGAAACCGCGCCACCCGGGCTCCCAGCCCTTCGGCCTGCTGGGCTTCCTGCTCCCACTGCCGGCAAACTCCGGCCAGAAAACCTTCACCGTTGGGGCTTTCTTCATCAAAGGTGGCAGTGGGATGCTGGCCGTAATAACCCACGGCCGAGGCATTCAGCAGCACCTTCGGGTAGTGTTGGCCGACTTCTTTATTTCTCTCCATGCTTCTCACCAACCGGCGTGTAATCTGTACCCGGCTGTTCAAGATAAGGTCCTTTACCTGGGCTGTCCAACGACCGGCGGCTATGTTATGCCCCGCCAGGTTTATGACGGCATCGGCCTGGGCAATGCTTTCAACAGAAAACAATTCTCCCTCCCCTGGGGTTTTTGTATAGCGGATGTCCTCCCGGCCTTGTTTCTCCCTGCGTGAACTTATAATGACCCGGTGGTTTTGCTGTGTCAATTGCTTTACCAGAGCGGTCCCCACAAACCCCGTTCCCCCGGTGATTAAAATATTCATATCGGTGCCCCCTTTCGCTCCCGACTGTCATTCAGCGTGCCATTGATGAAGCCTATGCATAAAACGACCCCTTCATACTGTCTAGGCCCATTTTACTGCCAATTGCTGTAAAATAAAAGGGGGCACCGATATGA
>JAMCWI010000072.1 GCA_023481335.1 Bacillota bacterium
AATAACTAATTGAACAGTTATTGCTAATCATTTTTTAGGGTTTCAATATTAGGCAGGGCTACCAAAAAATATAGACGTATTTCTCACCAAATAGTTATTTAAAATTCTCACCTTTTCGAATCTACAAGACTAAAAACCTCGGGTTCATTAAAGCCTGTGGGATTTCGATTTATCGCATAGGGTACTTTGAAAAATTTTTGGTTTTTTACCCGGGTAAAAAGGAATTAAATCGTTATTGAAGAAATAGTTTATGAAATATTCAGAGAATCGAGGTGTCTGTATATGAAAGAAGGGCCTTTGGATCCCCCCCAAAATGATCCTACACGCCGTGCCAAAAAATGGGTAAGCCGCGTAATTATCATGACAGATAATGGTAGAATTGAAGGCAACGTGCATGGCTACCCTACGATGCGCCTCACCGACATGCTGAACTCAAACACACAGTTTATCCCTGTTACAGATGCGGTTTTATTTGAACTATACGGAGATAAGGAATTTTCCAGCGCTAAATTCCTTTCTTTGAACAAAAATATAATTCGAATTGTTATGGAGTTCGAAGATTAAAAGGTTATAACTTGGTGAAATTAGGGAGAGAAGTTTTAAGTTGACGTTTTTTGATGTTTTAGTGATAGTATTGGCAAGCACGGCCGGATTTATCGACGTTAAAACCCGTAAGATACCTAACTGGCTTACTTTTACCGCTGCCGCCGCCGGACTGGTGGGTAGCTTATTTGTCTACGGCTGGGCGGGCGCGCTTTTTAGTGTTAAGGGCATGCTGGCGGGTATTTGTGTTTTTTTAGTCCCTTTTATTCTCGGGGGCATGGGTGGCGGAGATGTAAAACTTATGGGGGCTATCGGCGCTTTAAAGGGAGTAAATTTTACGCTCCAGACCGCGCTGTTCGGCGCCCTGTGGGGCGGCATTATGGCTTTGTTCGCAATCTTCTATAAAAAGAAAAAAGAAGGTAACCTGAAAAGTTTAGCCGCTGGCTTGAAACTATTTTTATTTACAAGAGGTCGGGTCGGTAAAGAATCAATATTTGAAGTTGATAATCCCGATAAACAGGAACGGATATATATACCCTACGGCCTGGCAATTTTTCTTGGGGTTATAACGAGTTACCTGGTTCACTTGGATATCCGAATATAGTAATTCTTATATTAAAAAGTCGGTAAAGCTGTTTTACGGCGATCAAGGCTGACGGCTACGTGTTTTGAATCAAACTGCCCTTACAGTGAAAAGTTCACCAGTTTGTGAAATGGGCGCCTATGGGAGGTTTCAATTGCACTACAGCCTGTACAACAGCACCCGCTGGATAACTCTTGTTGAGAGGATGTCGGTGGCTGACCATTTTTGGCAGAGGTTGGCCGGATTAATGGGCAAGCAGGAACTCGCCCACAATGAGGGGCTGCTTATAGTCCCGTGCAAGGCGGTACACACCATGTTTATGCGGTTTCCTATCGACCTGCTTTTCCTCAGCCGCGATTTTACCATTGTGAGAATCATTGAAAATCTCCGTCCCTGGCGCGCCACTCCCACAGTCAAAAGTTCTTACCAGGTATTGGAGCTTAACGCCGGCTCCGCGGCAAGAACAGGGACGGCGGTTGGAGATAAACTCTCTATTGTGAGAAATGGGTAGACTATTAGTATCTTATTGTGGTGGGGGGAGGACATATAGACGTAAACATACTGGAACTGGCTGCTTTAATAGACCGCTGCCTTGCCGAGGACATCGGCGCCGGCGACCTGACTACAAATTCAATCATACCCGGGGATGCGGCAGCCTGCGGTTTCATCGTTGCAAAAGAGGCCGGCGTGGTGGCCGGGCTGCCATTGGCCGAAATGGTGTTCAGGCGCCTCGACCGGGAGATCGACTTCCGGTACAACTTAAGGGACGGTGTAAGGGTGGAGCGCGGCGCCGTCCTGGCCGAAGTGCGCGGCAGCGCCCGCGCCGTCTTGAGCGGTGAGCGGCTGGCGCTGAATTTCCTACAAAGACTGTCCGGCATTGCAACAAGGACAGCTCGCATGGTGGAACTGGTGGCCGGCACGAAGGCATCTGTTGTGGACACCAGGAAGACCACGCCCGGTTTGAGGGCGCTCGAAAAGTACGCGGTACGTGTGGGAGGCGGGCGCAACCACCGCTTCGGCCTGTACGACGCCGTTTTGATTAAAGACAACCACATCAGGATGGCGGGCGGTATTTCCGCGGCAGTAGACCTGTCCAGGCGGCGCTGTCCCCACACGGCCAAAATTGAAGTGGAAGTGGAAGACCTCGCCGGGGTGAGGGAAGCCCTTCAAGCCCGCGCCGACATCATCATGCTGGACAATATGCCCCCCTTGCTTATGCGGGAGGCTGTGGCGCTCGTAGCGGGTCGCGCCCTGGTAGAGGCTTCGGGAAAAATCAGTGAAGAAAATATCAGTGAGGTGGCCGCCACAGGGGTAGACCTGATCTCAATCGGCGCTCTCACCCACTCGGCGCCCTCCCTGGATGTCAGCCTGGATGTGGGGGAGGTAAAGGCCGCCCGGCAGAAAAAGACTCCTTAACTGACATAGCCCAAAGGAATAGCCATTTTTGATTGTTAACTTAAAATAATGCATTAGTTGACATTTTGTAATTCCCGTATTATATTTTGGTAGAGGTGTGGCCTTTTGAAAGAAGTGGTGCTTAAAATGCTGAAGCAGGGCAGCCCTGAATTCGTTTCGGGAGAAGAGATCTGCAGGAGCCTTAACGTTACCCGCACGGCCGTCTGGAAAAACATAAAGGCCCTGAAGGAGGACGGCTACAAGATCGAGGCCCGGCCGAGGGCCGGTTACCTGTTTAAATCGGCGCCGGACATCCCCTACCCGGGGGAAATCCGGGAGGGGCTGGTTACCAGGGTGTTCGGCCGCAAGGTCTATTACTATGACAGCGCTCCGTCTACCAACGTCCTGGCCAGGGAACTGGCCCAAAAAGGCGCGCCGGAAGGTGCGCTGGTCATTACCGAAGAGCAGACAGGCGGAAAAGGCCGATTAGGCCGCGGCTGGCACTCGCCAAGAGGAATGGGCCTCTGGTTTTCCCTGATCTTCCGCCCGCCGGCCGCTCCGGCCCAGGCGGTGCAGCTGACCATACTGGCGGCCGTGGCCCTGACCGAGGCAATCCGAAAGGAAACAGGGCTTCCGGTTGGAATAAAGTGGCCGAACGACCTGCTTTTTGACGGTAAAAAGATTTGCGGCATTCTGACGGAAATGAGCGCGGAAATGGAGAGGGTCAATTACCTGGTAATCGGCGCCGGCATAAATGTGGGCCAGTCCGCGAGGGACTTTGCGGAAGAAGTTCGAGACACGGCGACTTCTCTTTTCCTTGCTCTAAACCGCCCGGTGTCCAGGGTGAAGCTGTTGCAGTCCATCCTGGAGTCAACTGAGAAGTGGTATGACCGTTGGCTGGCGGAGGGGTTCACCCCGGTCCTGGGCAGGTGGAAAGAACTTTCTGTCACGCTCCGGCGCCCCGTCCGGATCCATTCCTTTAACGAAACCTGGGATGGCTGGGCTGAGGATTTGGACGAGGAAGGCGCCCTGATCGTACAGATGCCTGACCGGAGCCGGAGAAAGGTTGTTTCCGGCGAGGTTTCCCTGAGGCTCGATTTGACTTGACGGTTGTATTGCAATGTGTTCGGGAGATGTCGCTCTTAGAAGGGATTTAGTTTAATAAATTTGTCAACTTCATTTAATTCTTAGGTTAACAAAAATAAGTTCAACCCTTCAAATAAGTAAACCACCCATGATGGCGCCATCACAAACCGCAGATGAAAATGCCGGCACAATGTCAAGTTCAAATAAGTGAATAAGTGAAGGGACAGGCACCCCAATTAGTTAAAAAGGAGAATGATTTATATGTCAAAGTTTTCAGCGCGCGATATGACTCTTACGTCCCTTTTTGCCTCCCTGGCGGTAGTGGCTTCTATGCTGGCGCGTTATGCCGGCCCAATTGTCCCTTTTAGCCTTCTGCCCTTTGTGGCCATGCTGGCGGGCGGCTACCTCGGGCCGAGGCTCGGCGCCATGAGCATGCTGGTCTATATTCTTCTGGGCCTTGCCGGAGTGCCGGTATTTGCAAAGGCTCCTTTCGGCGGTCCGGCATACGTGCTGCAGCCCACTTTCGGGTTTCTACCCGGGTTTGTAGCCGCCGCCTATTTAATCGGCCGCCTCTTGAAAAACAGGGAAAGCGCGGGGGCGGCGCGGTACTTTCTGGCCATGACAGCCGGGGTGGCGGTTATTTACCTGGTTGGCCTGCCTTACCTCTATGTGATCCTGACTTTTTACCTCGGCAAAAATGTGTCTTTAGCCGGACTCCTGACCATAGGATTTACACCGTTTATCATACCGGACCTGGTTAAAGCCGCCGCAGCCGCCGCCCTGGCCAGGACTTTGTACCGCAGGCTCAATGTTTCAAGGGGCGGCGGACCCTAAAACAGATCTCTCAGAAGTAAAATATATTACTATCCCGATACCTGTTATTTTTTTTGCAATAGAAAGGGTAGTTTTTTCTTCAATAATCACAAAAATATCAAACTGGTTATTAAAATTATATTAAGAAAAATTGAATTTTGCCGATTAAGAAAACAGGCTCACCAATAAGATACAGGCGGTCAATTTATGATTTTAAGAAGAGAAAAGATATCGGCAAAAGGAGGTGAAAGTATGTTTGCTTTCCGCCGCGTCCTCAAGAACCGCAAAGGCTTCACCCTGGTGGAATTGATGGTTGTCGTGGTCATCATTGGTATTCTGGTTGCTATTGCTATTCCTGTTTATAATGGCACTCAGAATACTGCGAGGATAAGTGCTGTCCAGGCTAATGTACGTATTATAAATGGGTCGATTGCTGCATATCAAGCAAACAATGGGGCTTATCCAGCTAGTGCTACTTACGATGACCTTATTATTTTGCTAACAGGCAATACAAATGGTGGACCTTACTTGAAAGCAGAACCTGTATGGCCGGATGGAACATCAGCCCAAACTTATACTGCAGCTACTGGATCTCTTACTGCAACATTTGGTGGTACAGTATATCAATAAAAGAACAACGGTGCCAGGCACTTAAGTTATTAAACTTATGGTAGGTTCGGTTTGCGCGGTATCCGCCGCTGCTTCAGCTTCTATTGAAATGTCGAAAGGAGTGTGGCTTTAGAGCCCGCTCCTTTGATATCTCTGCCTATTATTTATGCCAGCTTATTACGAATATTCCCGGGCCATCTCATGGTCTCCGGGATGAATAAGTTGGTGATTGCGCCCGGACAATAATTGTTGAAGAATACGGACAGAACTTAAGTGGAGGTAAAAATGGAGTACTTGTGGTGGGGGCTGGTCTTTTTTACCGGCGCCGCAGTCGGCAGCTTTCTCAATGTCTGCATCTGCCGGATGCCTGCCGGCGGGTCTATCGTCTACCCGCCATCGCACTGCCCGGCCTGCAGGCATATCTTGAATTTTCGCAATCTTATACCCGTTTTTAGCTATGTTTTTCTTAAGGGAAGATGCCGCTACTGCGGCTGCAAGATTTCTTCGCAGTACCCTCTGGTGGAACTGATTACCGGCCTCTTGTTTGTAATGTCTGCAGCCAAATACGGTGTAACCCTGAGCACCCTGCGGGCGATCCTGTTGATTTCCGTGGTAATCCCTGCAGCGGCTATAGATTTGAAGTATAAAATAATACCGGATAAGATTAACCTGGCCGGAGTTGTTCTAGGCATTCCCCTTATTTTTGAGTCGAAAGAAGTGTTTTTCTCCAGCGCCATAGGTTTTTTTGCCGGAGGGGGGCTGCTCTTTTTGATTGCGGTGGCCTCGCGTGGCGGTATGGGGGGCGGTGACATCAAGTTGGCCGCGGTGATAGGGCTTCTGCTGGGCTGGAAACAACTTCTGTTGGCGCTCTTTCTGGCTTTTTTGGTGGGGAGCGCAGCCGGATTGACCATGACAATATTTAAGGTGGTAAGATTGAAGGAGCCCGTCCCCTTTGGGCCGTACCTAGCCCTTGGCGCCCTCGCGGCCGCGATGGAGGGGGACAGAATTATTAAATGGTACATTGGACTATTGACTATGTAAAACAGGGTTTAGTTTTACGCATGTTTAAATAGTCGAACCGGGTAAGGAAAATTGGAGAATTGATATTCTAACATTCTTTTTTTGTAACTTTATGTAGGATTTTTTTGAAGTTTGTAGTAAACTATGAATCAAAAGCAATATTTGGCTTATATAGTGGATTTCAGGCGAAGTTCTTACGAAATAAAACCATCCTTTGAGTGATGTTAGCTGGTCCCTGAATCTATAATGATTTTGAAGTAAAGACTCCATAGATCACGGATTCGGTACCTCCTCATTTTTTTATTTTAATTGTCCGGCTGGAAAAAGGAAGTGTTTTCGTCAGATGGATGATAGTCCCAGGGGTTTTTTGATCCATGAAGGCAAATCAGGTCCCGAACAAAACGTGAGCTGTGGTACCTGCGAACGGGAATACCCGGTCGACCTGGACAGGCTTCTGATGGCCACTTTAGAGCGGCAGGGTTCCGACCTGCACCTGACGGCCGGGGCTCCTCCCATAGTCAGGATTAACGGGGAACTGCTCTTCCTGGAATATCCTGTCTTGCGGCCAATCGATGTGGACAGGCTGGTGCTAACGGTTCTGGAACCGTACCAACGGGAAATATTCGAGAAGAAACGTGAGCTTGACTTCTCCTATTCCATACCCAGTGTTAGCCGGTTTCGCGGCAATATCATGCGCCAGCGGGGGAGTCTGGCGGCAGCCTTACGGGTGGTGCCTTATAAAGCCCCGCATATCGAGGATCTGAGCTTGCCGCCGGCTGTTAGGGATCTTTGCTACCTTCCGCGCGGTTTAGTACTGGTCACGGGCCCTACCGGGAGCGGTAAATCCACCACGCTTACCGCCATGATCGACCTCATTAACCAGGAACGCAGCATGAATATCGTTACTGTTGAGGATCCAATCGAATTCCTGCACCGGCACAAGAAATCCATAGTCAAGCAGAGGGAGGTCGGAACCGACACCAACTCATTCGCCGATGCCTTGCGTCATGTCCTGCGCCATGACCCGGACGTTATTCTGATTGGTGAGATGCGTGATCTGGATAGTGTTGCCATTGCCCTTACGGCAGCTGAGACCGGACACCTGGTTTTTTCTACCCTGCACACACAGACAGCGCCCCTGGCCATCCACCGAGTCGTGAATGTCTTTCAGGAGCACTTGCGCAACCAGACCCGCCAGCAGTTGGCTGATTCCCTGCAGGCAGTCATCGCTCAGCAGCTCTTGCCCAAGAGCGACGGCAGCGGGCGGGTAATAGCCGTGGAATTGCTGTTGACCACTTCAGCGGTGCGCAACCTGATCCGGGAAGGAAAGGAGCACCAGCTCTATACCGCTATCCAGACCGGCCGCGCTCTGGGGATGCAGACTATGGACCAGGCGCTTGCCAACCTGTGTCTTGCCGGTAAGATTACCAGGGAGATGGCATTGCAGCGCTGCGTGGACCGAATTGAACTGGAGCGGCTGCTTTATCATGAAACAAGTCCGGGCTTGACCGTCGGAAAGAGGATTTCGGCCCCGGCCCAGTGGTAAATTTTATCTGATATAACTATACAGTCATTCAGACAGATAACCGGGAAGGGGGAGGAAATATTGCCCATCTTTACCTACCAGGTAATAGATAAATCAGGCGCCCTGGCTACCGGGCAGGTGGAGGCGGAAAACGAACAGATGGCAGCCGGGCGCCTGCGCAAGATGGGACTCATGGCGCTTGACTTAAAAGAGGTGAGGACATCACCCTTAAAGGGCATGTTCCAGGCGCGCCGGAAGGTGAAAATCGGGGAGTTGAGCCTGTTCAGCCGCCAGCTGGCAGCCATGCTGGACGCAGGCATTCCGTTAACCCGCGCGCTTTTTACCTTTAGCCGGCAGGCCGACAATCCCACCCTGCGGATCACTTTGGGGGACGTGGCCCGGAACGTGGAAGGCGGCACGGGCTTTTCTGCCGCTCTAAAGGACTATCCCGCTATTTTTTCCAACCTTTACATAAGCATGGTCCATGCCGGGGAAGTTGGGGGCTCCATGGAGTTAATGCTCAGAAACCTCTCCGAGCAGCTGGAACATGAAAAGAACTTGAAGGACCAGGTGCGTTCCGCCACCTTTTATCCCCTGCTGGTGATATCCTTTGCCGTCCTGGTGTTAGTGGGAATGCTTTTTTTTATCGTACCTATGTTCATGAATTTTTTGCCCCAGGGAGTTGCAGTGCCGCTGCCCACCCGGATCGTTTTCGGCGCTTCTGAATCGGTGAGGCACTGGTGGTTTCTCTATCTTTTGGTTATAGCCGCCCTTGTCGCCGGCATGCGCTTTTACATACACAGTCCTCAGGGCGGCCGGGCCTGGGACCGGGTGAAGTTCCGCGTACCGGCCTTCGGTACCCTTTTCCATAAGGCTGTGATAGCCAGGTTTTCCCGTACCTTTTCCACCCTGTTGTCCGGCGGCATCCCGGTGCTGCAGGCTCTGGAGGCAGCGGGCCCGGCTTCGGGAAACATTCTGGTGGCGGACGCCGTAAAATCCGCCGTGGAAAAGATCCAGGAGGGCACAAGTATTGCGGTACCCCTGGAGGAAAGCGGCATGTTCCCCCCCATGGTCATACAAATGGTAGCGGTGGGGGAGGAATCCGGAACTCTGTCGAATCTCCTGAGCCGGGTGGCCGAGTTTTATGAGGCCGAGGTGACCGCCATGACCAAGGGGCGCACCGCTCTCATTGAACCAATCATGATTATCGTTGTAGGCTGCCTGATCGGCGCCATGGTGGTTTCTATGTACCTGCCCATCTTTATGGTTGTCACATCGGCGAAGTAAATACATAAATTCCGCCGGCCCGGTCTTGATGAACTGCTATCCGGCCTGAAAGGAGGCCTCTCCGGCATGAGAAAAAGGATGTACATTAACAGCCAGAGGGGGTTCACCCTGGTCGAAATACTGGTAGCCATTACGCTTTTGCTGATCATTACAGTTTCTTTTGTACCGCTTTTCGTTTACATCAGTGAGGGGTCTCAGGGCAACCGCGCCCGGCTTGTCGCCACCAAGCTGGCCAGCAGCGTGAGCGATGAGATCCGCGCCCTGCCTTACAATGAGGTCGGCCTCGTGGGCGGCAATCCGGAAGGGGTCATCGAGCACGAGACCACCAGTACCGTCGAGGGCCGCCAGTATACCATCACAACCAACGTTTGGTGGGTCGACGACCCTTCCGACGACACCGGGGGGAACGACCCCATTCCTTACGATTACAAGCGTGTCGGGGTCAGTGTCTCGACGCCGGGCCTGTTCGGCGGCGGAGTTGGGATAACAAGCAATATCCACACCCTGGCCTCCATGGAAGGAGAAGAGGAGGCCTACCCCGGCGGCAATATCCGGGCCAAAGTCCGGCGGGGATGGCGCACGGATCCGGATGAAGAAGACATTCTCATCGAGGACGTGAAGATCGACCTCACCGACGAGTTTGGCACGACCCAGACCCTCTGGACCGAGGAGACAGGCCGCGCCCTTTTCGCCATCCTTGACGAAGGGACTTATACGGTCGAGGCGGACGCCGGCGACCTGGGAATGATGGTCCATCCGATGCAGGCCGAACAGCAGGCCGAAGTTACCGAGGGGGTAACCACTGAGATAGGCTTTGACGCCGAGTATCCCTGCCATCTGGCGCTGGAACTGCGTAACGCTAATTCCGGGGCGCTGTTAACGGCGGGTGGGACCCTGGTTTTGGAGACCCCATTCGCCGGCAATATAAATAAGACCTTCACCGGGGGGAATTTGCCCGCAAGTTTTCTGGGCGACCTGTGGCCTGTCGGTGATGGCTACACGGGCACCGCGTATAACTTGAAGGTGCTGGCGGGAGGGTATCTCCCCTACGACCTGGGAGCCCACCCCGAGGTCTGGAAGGGTTTTTTTAATTCGCCGGGGGAGATGAAAAGCCTTACCCTCAGCCTCACCCCTGCCACCGCCAGCGTGACAGTGACGGATGCAGGTACCGGTGTCCATTTGGCCGGAGCTGCCGTGGATATCTACATTCATACCTTCACTTTTAGTGGAGGCGGCTGGGCAGACTACTGCTCCGCCGGCCCGGTAGCCTCGGCAGTTACCCAGTCCGACGGCAGCGTCTCCTTAGCCCTGGGGGACAATAACCCATATCAGCCGCCGGACGAGCCGCAGGAAGGGGACGAGTATACCCGGTACTGCGTAAAAGTTACTTCCGTCGGATATCTGACCTTCGGGCCGGAGCACGACGCCTTCTGGGTTACCGGCGGCAGTCAGATGACAGGAGCAGGAGCGGTTGAAACCTATGCCGTAAACCTGCAGCCTGACTTCCGCAGTATTCGCGTAAGAGCCGAAAAATCTAACGGCACCCCCCGCAATAGCGTTCGGATCAGGGTAACCGGACCGGGCTACGATGAACAAAACCAAACAGGTGCCGACGGCGTGGCCGGTGAGGCGCTTTTTGAGGACCTTGCCCCCGGCGCCTACGTCGTATCCAGGCGGCAGAATAACAAATGGACTGACTCGCGGGCGCTGGACGTTCAATGGGGGGAATACTTTGTTCTTTACCGTAACTAGTGAAAGTGTATTAGTTATCAAGTAATGCTGAAGATGATCCTGGTGATTTAAGAGTGATTAATATGAAATGGCGCAGGATGGTCCGTAAATACCTTTTAACCCTTGCCGGCGAATCCGGCCTGACCCTAATTGAGCTGCTGGTGGTTCTCGCCCTTCTGGGCGTGGTCCTCGGCAGCATCTACCAATATTTTTTCTTCAGCCACCACCAGAGGAACCGGGCCGCCGCAGAGTCACGGTCCATCCAGGACGCGCGCCTTACGTTGGCGCGCCTGGACCGTGAGATCCGCCAGGCGCGGAAGGCTACGGAAAGCGCGGGGGCGGTCGCGGTGCCGGATGACAACCAACTTGACATTTACACCGATGTTATCAGTGGAGATGACGGGAAACCGGAGCTGGTCCGTTACAAATTGGAATTGAACGGGGCCCTGGTACGGGGAGTGTCCAGGCCGCAGGGAAGTGAGTACCCTTACACCTACGAGGCTCCGGGCACCTGGGAGACAGTGGTTTCAACGGTGGCCAACGATACAGACCCTCTCTTCATTCTGGACGACAGGCACTCTCCCCGCCTGGTGGTCAACGTGGACCTTCTGGTAGACGATTCTGCGACGCCTCTGGCCCGGCCGGTCCAGATTCAGGCCGCTATTACGGTGCGCAGCCGGGAGGATGCTAAGTGATGAGACGTAAGCTGAATGAGGAAAGAGGTACCGCCGTACCCATCGTTGTGGCCGTCATCGCTGTGATTTCCATCCTGGGCTTAACGGCGGCCTACATGGTTGAGAGCCAGACTACCATGGGCGCCCGCTACAGCGGTGGTGAGAAGGCGCTTGCCATTGCCGAGGCCGGTGTGAACGAGTACCTGTGGCATCTGAACGGGGATTCAAAGTTTTACGAGGATGACGGCGGCTTCAGCGCCAGTGACCATACCTTTCAAGACGGTTTTTACCACTTAGCCGTCACGCCCCCGGACACGGAAAACCCGGTGGTGACAATTACCTCCACCGGCTGGCCGGAAGGTGACCTCACCAACAGGCGCACCGTAGAGGTCCGGGTGCACAAGCGCCAGTTCGTGCAGAACATCTACTTGTCCGAGGTGGAAACCGCCCTGAACGGACCTAATGTCTGTTGGATTACCGGGGATGAGTTGTGGGGTCCGCTGCACACCAACGGTACCCTGTATATCGACGGTGACCCGATCTTCCACGGCCCGGTCACCTACTCAGGAGGACTCGATGTTAAATCGGGCAGTGACCCGACTTACGAAGTCCCAGGTTATCCCCTGAAGGTGCCTAAGCTGGAGTTTCCGCAAACGAACGGCCAGCTCAAGACGCAAGCGCAGTACAACGGCTACTACTATGACGGGCGGACCTGTATTCTACTGGACGGAGACCAGGTGAAAATAAGGAACAGGACAGGGGATGTGGAAATCAGGCCACTGCCGCGGAACGGTGTTATCTACGTGGACGGGACCACCAACGAGTCTAACAACGCCAAATGGGACCTTAATACCGGTAATGCCTTCGTCTCCGGCAAACTGGACGGCCGCCTGACCATCGCTACCGCCAAAGACATTTATATTACCGGGCGGGATCCTACGAACTTCACCTATAACTTGGCATCTGCCACCGGCGGCGTCAAGTACAAAAACGAAGATTTTGACCCGGACGGTGGTATGACCGACGACATGCTCGGCCTGGTGGCCGGCGGTTATGTCCGAATCCTGCACCATAACTGGCCAGATGCTAAAAACGACAGGTCGTCACCCTATTACTCAACATACAACGTCAGCGATGTGGCGCCTGACAATATTACCGTCGACGCCGCCATTTTCGCCCTGGACTGGGCCTGGGAGTACGAGGACCACGATAGTGGCGAGCCGAAGGGGTCCATCACCCTGGTCGGGTCGCTCACGCAGTACTACCGGGGCGAGGTTGGTACTTTCAATGCGGGTGGCCGCGTTACCGGATACAGCAAGAACTATATCCACGACCCGCGCATGTCCTATGATTCGCCGCCGCACTTCCTGGAGCCGGTAAATGTCGGGTGGGAGATTGGAAGCTGGCGAGAAGTGCCAAATCCGTAGGAATTATTCTAATTTCTCACAGGCACTGGACATCGAACCCGAAATCTGATTAGACGGTAAAACGGTGACAATGCCGCGGGTGGAAAGGTTTACCTGATTCTCCCGGGAATATCGATCTAAAAACTGGCTGGAGGAGTTGATAGCTATCTATGGATCTTTTCAAAAGGGCCGGTTTGATCGGTTTAGAGCTGGATACAGGCGAGGCCCGGGCCGTCGAACTATGCGGCAGCGCGCGGGCGCCCGTGCTGGCGGCCTGCGGACGCGTCCCCCTTCCCGATGACGCCGTTGTCGAGGGGGCGGTCGTCCGGCCGGAGTCCGTGGCGGACGCTCTGGAGGAACTCTGGACCAGTGCCGGTATAACGGGGCGTGAGGTAGTCCTGGGCGTGGCGAACCAGGGCGTTTTGGTGCGCTTTGCCACTTTCCCGAAGGTTCCGGCTGACAAAATGGCCCGGATGATCCGTTATCAGGCCCAGGACTACCTGCCGATGCCTTTGAGCAGTGTGGTCCTGGACTACATGGTAATCGGCGAGATCGCGGATGAACGGGGGGAGTTCCTGGAGGTGTTACTGGTGGCAGCGCGGCGGGACATGCTGGACAACTTCCTGGCCGCGCTCTCCATGGCGCGACTAAAGCCGCGGGACATTGACGTTTCCTCCCTGGCCCTGCTCCGGGTATTGCCGGTGGAGGCCCAGGCGGGTACGGCGGCCCTGGTGAATGTGGCCAACGGGTTGAGCAATATTCTGGTGGTGGCTGAAGGTGTGCCGCGCATGGCTCGCCTGATCCCTGTCGGCCTGAAGGACGCCGCGAAGCTGTTGGACTGCTCCCTGGGTGAGGTTGTGCCTGATCCCGGCACGGACGCGCAGAGGGGTTGGCCCCGGGAAGCCCTCCTGGCCTGGATAGATAGCCTTACCGCAGAGATCAGTTCCTCCATCGGCTATTATAATGCGCAGCCGGGAACGGCGGCTGTTGAGAGGATAGTCCTCAGCGGGCGCGGCGCCAGGGTTGAGGGGTTGTCCGCCCTGGTCCGGGAGAGCATCGGCGTTCCGGTAACGACCATGCAACCCCTCGAGGGGAAAAATTGGCGCACACGAAATGGTGGGGATATCGCCAGACAGGCGCCGGACTTTGCGATAAGCCTCGGACTGGTTAGATAAGTAATGGAGGTTTAAGCCTTTGAGCAATATCAGCCTTGCTACTTCAAGAAAAGACACGGCGCTCTTAAAAAACATCAGCCTTCTTCCCCCTGAAATAAAAGCACAGCGCCAGATCCGCCGCCGCCGGACCCTCTATTTTTTGGGCAGCAGCCTGGTACTGCTGATTTTCCTCGGCATCAACGCCGCGCTGACAGTAGGCGCCGTGCAGGTCCGAGCCGAGGCGCGCGCGCTTCAGGAACGGCGTGCGGAGCTGGAAAAAGAGGTGTCGGCGTACAAGCCGTACGCCGATATGCAGGCATTTCTGACGAAGGCCGATAAAATTGCTCGACAGGCTATGGGGACACCACCGGACTACAAGGTGATCATGGCAGGTATCGGTCTTTACATACCCGAAGGTGTGTGGCTGACCGACTTCACGGCCTCATACAAGACGGATGAAAAGGGTAAGTCGCAGGTGAAAGCCGGTCAGACCGATTCGACGACCGTACCGGCTCAACCTGCCGCAGGTGAGCTGATGGTGCGGGGCTGGACCTCCAGCCATCCGAAAGTTGCCCGCTGGCTGGAGGATATCCGGTCTGTGCCCGGATTGACCGATGTCTCCTGCCAGTTCTCCAGTGAGGAAGAACTTAACGAACTGCCGATGATTAAATTTGAAATAAAGGCCACTGTGCTGGCGGGCGCACCCTATCAGCCGGCTGCAGGAATGGGTGAGTAAAAGGTGGCGGGACGGAAGCAATCCATTTATATAATTCTGGCCGCGGCGCTGGGCATAATCGCCCTGGTTGGCATCGCTTTTTTGACCTATACCCGGTTTGACGATCTTCGCAGCGCACGGGACACGGTGGCCGCTGAGCAGGCGGCCGTCGCCGGTGCTGAGGCGCAACTGCAGTCGCTGATCAAGGCCCGCGACCAGGCGTCTGTGTTAAAAAAGCGTTTGGATGCCTTTGACCGGCTGATTCCCGCGGAACCTAAAGAGAGCGCGCTAATTAATGAGATTCAGGGAATGGCGGACGGTGACGGCGTCCGGTTCCTGCAGATCCGCTTCGAAAAGCGGGCGCCGAAGCAGGGATATGTGGAAATGCCGGTAAAGATCGCCTTTCAGGGCCGCTATCACGGCCTGCTGGCACTGCTGGACAACCTGCAAAACGGGGATCGGGCTGTCCGCATCGATGAGGTCAAGGTGGGCAAGGGGAAGGAGCAGCTGCCCCAAATCAAAGCTGAGGTAACGGCCAGCGCCTTTTTTATTCAGGAGGGCGCGGTGAAGGGGAAGGAGGGGTCGTAATTTGAATATGAGAAAGTGG
The DNA here is from genome assembly GCA_023481335.1 of Bacillota bacterium. Taxonomy (GTDB): domain Bacteria; phylum Bacillota; class Desulfotomaculia; order Desulfotomaculales; family Desulfotomaculaceae; genus JAMCWI01. The sequence goes on from JAMCWI010000072.1 coordinate 15,149, forward strand.
TATTCAGCGTTCTGCATGGGCCTGTTGATCTTGGGCCTGGCCGGCTGCGGCGGCGCCGGGAAGAAACCGGCGGCGCAGGTAAGCCTTTCTTCGCCCGCCGGGGCGGTGACCCGGCCGGTGGCAACTACCCCGGCGCGGGTGGCGGCCTCCCCATACAAGGTAGCCCAGCCCACCCCGCGGCGCGACCCCTTTGTGCCTCTGGTTGTCGCCTCCGCCGCCGCGCCGGGTGGCGCAGCCCGGCTGGCCCGTTCGTCAGTCCCTACATCCGGCGGCGGGTCCACTCAGCAGCCTGCGGACCCGAAGCTGCTCACGGTCGTTGCGGAGAACGGTGTAAAACGGGCCTCTATTATGAATGACGGGAAATTATACGAGATGGCCGAAGGAGAAAGCTTCGACGGCTACAAGGTCCTCCGTATCGACAGCGCCGGCACAGTTACCCTGGTGAAGGACGGACGCGCGCTGGTCCTGAATATGGTTCCGCCGGTTAAATAGTTTATTTCAATCAACCCGCTAAAATGAGGTGTGAAATAAAAAATTGAAGATTAATCCCGGTAAAAACTACCTTGGACACTACCTGGTCGAAGCCGGTTTGGTCACCCGGGAGCAACTGGAGGACGCCCTGCGCCGCCAGAACGAAAAGGGTGGCAAGAAGGGCCTTCTGGGAAGGACTTTAGTCGAATTAGGCTACTGTACGGAGGAAGACATTGCCCGGGTAATGGCCCGGCGGTCCGGGGTGCCCTACGTCTCCCTCGAGTCGTATCCGTTTGACGGCGCCGCGGCGAGCTTGATTTCAACCGAGGCTGCCCGCCGCTACCGCGCCCTGCCCATCAGCTTTGACAAAGGCCAGCTGGTGGTGGCCATGATGAACCCGCGGGACATTATCGCCATAGACGACCTGCGTATACTCACCGGCCTCGATATCCAACCGGTGGTTGCCCCCGACAGCGATCTGGAGGCGGCCATCGAGAGGTTTGGGCGTTCCAGCGCTGAGGTTGAGCAAGCGACGGTGGAGGAACCGGGCACGGGGAGTACGGCCGGCCTGGAGGAAGCGGCGGAGAAGCCGGCGGTGAACCTGGCCAACATGATTATCAACCAGGCCGTGCGGGCAGGCGCCAGCGACATACACATCGAGCCCCAGGAGCGAAGCTTGCGCGTCCGCTTCCGCATTGACGGCGTCCTGCATGACGTCATGTACCCGGCCCGCCAGATGCACCCGGCCCTGGTTTCCCGCATCAAGGTCATGGCCAATATGGACATAGCCGAGCGCCGCATTCCCCAGGACGGGCGTATTTCCCTGAAGGTGGAGGGAAAGACCGTCGACTTGCGGGTGGCCTCCCTGCCGGTGGCCTACGGAGAGAAGCTGACCCTGCGCCTGCTGGACCGTACCAACCGCCTGATCACCCTGGAGGAACTCGGTTTCCCGCCCGGCGAAATGGACAAGTACAAAAAGGTCATGCGCCTTCCTTACGGCTTCATCCTGGTGACCGGCCCGACGGGAAGCGGTAAGAGCACCACTCTCTACGCCACCCTGGCAGCGCTCAACTCAGCGGAGAAGCATATAATCACCGTGGAGGACCCCATCGAGTACCGGCTGGACGGGCTGAACCAGGTGCAGGTCAACCCCCGGGCCCGACTTAACTTTGCCAACGGCCTGCGGTCTATTCTGCGCAGCGACCCGGACATCATCATGGTCGGGGAGATCCGCGACCATGAGACCGCCCGTATTGCCGTGGAATCGGCCCTGACCGGCCACCTGGTCCTATCCACCCTGCACACCAACGAAGCCGCCGGGGCAATCACCCGCCTGGGCGACATGGGCATCGAGCCCTTCCTGACCGCATCCTCGCTGGCCGGCGTGGTGGCGCAGCGCCTGGTGCGCCTGCTTTGCTCTCACTGTAAGGAGCCTTACGAGCTGCGGCGGCAGGATCTGGAAAAAATCCCGGACTTTCCTCTGGATGAGGACGCCGGCGCCGTCCGCCTCTACCGCCCGCGTGGCTGCCTGCGCTGCAGCAACACCGGCTACCGGGGACGCATCGGCGTCTACGAACTGCTGCTGGCCGGCGAAACCATACAGCGACTTACCCTGGAGCGGCGCTCCACCCGTGAGATCAAGGACGCAGCGGTGGCTGAGAGGATGGTCACCATGCGGCAGGACGGGATGATGAAAGTAAAGCAGGGCATCACCTCCGTTGAGGAAGTATTGAGGGTCATTGTATGATTCTTCCGGTATAGGAAATTTGTCTCCCAGGGTGTAAAAAAAATCGGAATGCCGGTACAACGCTTTTATATCCGGCCCACTACAGGGTTTTAAAATTTGCTGGCGAGAAAAGGTTAATTTTTTTTTAGCCGGCTTTTTTTTTGCTTTGGCCCCGGGTTAATATTATTGATAAGTGTACAGTTTTTATAATAAAAGAGGAATCTTAATTGATACGTAGAATTTACTTTCTAATATTTCGAAAGGGGGATAGGAATGATTCTGGTATTCGACGTCGGTAATACTAACATTGTGCTTGGCGTTTTCCGGGGCGATGAACTTGTGGCAAACTGGCGCCTTTCCACCAACCGTTACCGGACCGCGGACGAGTACGGCATCATTTTAAAAGAGCTTTTTGCCACGTCCGACCTGAAAATAGATTCTATAAAAGCGATGGTAATTTCGTCAGTGGTGCCCCCGCTAATGCTGACCCTGGAGCAGATGTGCCAGAAGTATTTTATACTTTCCCCTCTTGTAGTGGGGCCCGGCATTAAAACCGGCCTCGCCATTAAGTATGAAAATCCGAGGGAAGTGGGCGCCGACCGTATCGTCAACGCGGTAGCCGGCTTCTCCCAGTACGGCGGCCCCTTGATAATCGTGGATTTCGGCACTGCCACCACCTTTTGCGCCATATCGGCCAGGGGGGAGTACCTCGGGGGGGCTATCTCCCCCGGCATTGGCATTTCGACCGAAGCGCTCTTTGCCAGGGCGGCCAAGCTGCCCCGGGTGGAAATCGTCAAGCCCCAGAGCGTAATCGGCAAAAATACCGTAAACAGTATGCAGTCCGGTATATTTTTTGGCTTTGTCGGCCAGGTTGACGGGATCGCCCGGCGCATGAAAAAAGAGCTGGGAGAAAACACTAAAGTAATAGCCACCGGCGGGCTTGCCGATTTGATTGCACTGGAGAGCGCAACCATTGAGCTTGTTGATCCTTTTTTGACCCTGCGGGGCCTGAAGATTATATACGACAGGAACGTTTAATATAACATTCACGCACATCATGGGCGGTTAATTTGTTTAAAGGGGGCGTGAGATTTGCGGATCGGCGCCGTTTTCGTTGAGAACCCGGTGTTTGCCGCCCCCATGGCCGGGGTTACCGACAAAGCGTACCGGATTCTTGCCAAAGAGGCAGGATGCGGCCTGGTCTACACCGAAATGGTCAGCGACCAGGCCCTTTTATATGGAAATCAAAAAACTTTACATATACTGGATTTAACGGGGGAGGCCCGTCCGGTCGCCGTCCAGATATTCGGCTCCAACCCGGAGTACCTGGCTGACGCTGCGGAGATTGCGGAAAGCCGGGGCGCCGGCATTATTGACATAAATATGGGCTGCCCCACCCCCAAAATTGTTAAAAACGGTGAGGGCGCCGCGCTGATGAGGGATCCGGCCAGGGCGGCAATGATTGTCCGGGCAGTGGCCGGCAGGGTGAAAGTACCCGTTACCGTCAAAATGCGCAAGGGCTGGGATGAAAACTCAATTAACGCCGTAGAATTGGCTCAAATCGTCGTGGAGGCCGGCGCCGCCGCGGTAGCCGTGCACGGGCGCACGCGGTCGCAGTTCTACTCCGGCCGGGCCGACTGGGGCATAATCGGCGCGGTCAAGCAGGCCGTGCCGGTACCGGTGATCGGCAACGGGGACATATGGCGCCCCGGGGACGCGGCCAGGCTGATAGCCGCGAGCGGCTGCGACGCTGTGATGATCGGCCGGGGCGCACTTGGCAACCCGTGGCTTTTTTCACGCGCGCTGTCCCACCTTGAGACCGGTGAACTTCCGCCGGAG
>JAMCWI010000171.1 GCA_023481335.1 Bacillota bacterium
ACATGCCCTCGCCGGGGAGGAGATTTACTTCAGAGTCGGCCCAGGCGGCAGCGGAGCAGGCGGCCAGTAAAAGGATTATCATGCCTGGCACTATCAGCCTTTTTAACAAAACACTCCCTCCTTTTTCAACATTACTTTTTAATCCCTTCATATTATCTGGTTGCTATAACCTCGGGGCCCACGGTGCTGTGAACGGTAAGCACCAGGTTGCCCGGGGCGCCCGTGGCCGCCCTGGCGAAAAGACCAAGCGCCACCGGCACCCTGATTATTCCCACCACACCCGGCCTGGTCACAGTTTCCGAATAGGCGCCCCAGCTATAGGTGAAGGGAACATCGTTCACCACCTGGAAATAGGAGACCTCCACCGGCCCTCCGGCCACCGACCCGGCCTGGGGGTTGTTCCCCTGGTCAAGCCTGAGGTTTTCCCTCAAAGCATCGTCAAAAATCTCCCTGGCCTGCAAAGGCAGGATATATACCCGCGGGATTTCCGGATCAGCCAGGCGATCCTGGTCCAGCTGGCCCGAGGCAGCCCGCAGTGAAAGATTCAGCGCATGCCTTACGGAGATCTTGGCCGCATATAGCCTGGCCAGATCCGACACTAATGCAAACACCGCCAGAAAGGCCAGCAGGAAAATGAGCAGGGACAGGGCGGACGACCCTTTCTCACTCTGTATAAGTGTCCTCAAGGCTCAAAATGCACCTCGCTTAAAGCCACGGCCCTGGCCTTTAATGTAAATACTTCTTCCTTTACCATCCATTTCCATATATTATCGGCCAGAAGAATCTTAAACTTGACAGGATAAACCACACCAACCACAATGGGGCTGTTGCGCTCAACGTTCTGGTCGGATCCGGTTCCCCATATGACCACCGTGCCGGCGTCCTCGTAGGGCTCAGTGGCCGAATAATCATAAGCGAGAGTCTTGCCGCCGGTGGTCCAGTCATGTATGTAGCCGGCAGCATCACTCCTGACCTCCTCGGAGAATCTTCCCTCCCTGGCCGCGCTCACCGCCGCCGAGGCCGCCGCGTAATTCACGGTGGTCCAGTCATACATTATAAAGCCGGTCTCCACTATCATGAAGAACAGCATTAATATGACGGGCAGGACAAACAGTGCCTCCAGCGAAGGACTGCCCCGCCTGTCCCGCATCAGCTTTAAAATCAAGGTGTCCCCACCTCCCCGATCCTCCCGGCCATGCTCTCGAATTTGCTGCCGGTGGTGGTGGCCAGGCTGAGCACGAAGGGAGCTATGGTCAGAACGAAAAGTATGATCCACAAGGCATTTTCAAGAAAACTGCTGCCGCGCTGGTCTTTCAGGAACTTCAATGCAATCACCTCCACAAAAAAAGGCCCCCGGTGACAGGCCGGCGAGCCCAATGTATATACGGGAAGTCCATAATACCTCCTTGTCCCAAAGGGGTTGGGGTTCTCTTCGTTTATGCCTCCGATATTTTAAATCAGGCCATAAAAAAACAGGCACCCCTCTATGTTAATTGGGTGGTACACCTTATCCAAAGGCATTCAAGGACAATAAAAGTATCCAATATCCGGAAAACAAAATTTATCCTTTGTCCGCCCAAAACCACCACCATTTTAACTTTAGATGGTATATCCATGTTTTAATTGCCTCGCCAATGGATGCCATTAAATACACCCCCCTGCCATAATATGCCGTGCAGGTAAACAGGTGCCAATAGCAACAAAACATGGATTCACCAGATCCAATTGCTACATATAGATTATATAACACCATACTATTATCAGCCTTAAAAAGGGGGTATTTGGCAAAGATAATAAGGATTTTAAAACTATAAAGGAGTAGCTTTGATGACTATCGGAACGAAAATACACCAGACTCTGACAGGCCTTGATGGGCAGTTGAAAAATTAAAACACCCCTCCTTTTACTGCTCCGGAATCATATACTCCGTGCCCCGGATCTATTAATACAGTTTTTCCTGTACGGGAAAAACTGGTCATAGACTGACTCTTCCTCCGCATAATTTAACATACAGGGGAGGTAGGAATTTCCATTGGTGTTTCTAAATATTCGCAGGTATAGTTTAATAATTTTGCTTACAATTTTTTTGATTGTTTTAGTCCTGTTGGTATATAAAATAATTTTGCTTAAGGATAACAAAGTTATCCCAGAACCCGAAAAAGCAAAAGAAAAACCCTCACAGTACGGGGAATTTTTGAGCTGGGAAGAAGTTGACAGGGTTTTTCCCAAATACTCCAAAGCAACAGTTATAGATTTTGAAACAGGGCTTCAATTTCATGTTCAAAGGAGGGCCGGATCATACCATGCCGATGTTCAACCGCTGACGTCAGGGGATACATCTGTGATGAAAATGATATATAACGGTAGTTGGAGCTGGAAACGCAAGGCTGTCATTGTTCAGCTAGATAACGGGCGAAGGATAGCCGCCTCTATGAACGGAATGCCCCATGGCGGAGGTGCGATACGGGGAAACAACTTTGACGGTCATTTTTGCATCCATTTCAGGAACAGTAAAATCCATGCGTCCCGGGAAATAAATATGGATCACCAGATAATGGTATGGAAGGCTGCTGGCAAGGTGGACGAACAGTTAGTTGCTTTAGCGCCCCAAGGTATTATATACGTATTTTTTTCAGCCGTTGGCCAATATGAAAAGGGAATCACAGGCAAGGCAATTGATAACCAGTCAAAAGATGCAGCTTTATTGTTAGAGGGGATAAAGAACATAAAATCCATCAGGTTAGATGGACTCACCAATAAAGATCAGAATAGTTTTGCCGTCGATGTAGGGGTAGTTTATAAAAATTCAAATGGGAATATAGGAAAAAAATTTTGATAAATATGATAAGAAGAAACAATACAGGTTGGAAAATAAATCCTCATTCACTCTTACCACTGCTAGACAATGGGGGTGGTGACTGAAGCTGTATATTTGCCAACCACCTGATACATATGGTCTTTAGCTGACATTTCTGTCTCTTCTCCACACCTGTGCATAATTCTGTGGGTAATTTCAAAAGAACAACACTGTAAGATTTGTTGATATATACCAATATTTCATAAAACAACCATCATTTTCACATAATGTTCTTGTCATGCTTTGCATTTACGCACTTCTGCCCGAACCAGGTTGGGGATATAATAAAATTTTGCCGGTGTTTTACAGGCAAGCAATCTAATTATTCTCCAAATGTTTCCCCTTATTTTCATACATCAACCCTCATTGCATGGTTAAATTGATGCCTGCCCTGCTCCTATCGCACAATCATATCTCCGAGTATTTGGGCAACGCCAGGAGCAGTCAGGCGACTGTCTGCCTTATTTCGCCATAATTCCCCCAATTTCCTTTTTCTATTCTATGGAGCTATATCTATAAGCAAAAATATTATGGTAATAAAAGGAAAGGTGTTTGCCCATGAAAAGATTAAAATGTTGCTTCTGTCAATCTGGCTTCATTTGTGGAACTTCTGGGATGATCAGAAAATTAAAGAATAGGCCTGCTACCACCCGGCCCAGTTGCAGGTTTTTCTCTTGTTTATTCCCGTTTGCTAAAAAATATAGATGCCCTCCCGCGCATTAATCTTTTTCAATGTTCTATAGTTTTATAAATATTTCCTTATTTATGCACAACATAACAATTGTTAAACGAATTAAAATCAAACCACGTCGTAATTAGATTTATAACTCTACAGGAACTGCCTTTTCTTAATGGTAGCAATAGGTGCAATTCATTGAGGGGAACAATTTAAACCGGTGTGGAATAAATGTTATTATCCCAAGATTATACAGGTAAAGGAGGGTAATTATGGGATACGGTGGTTTTGGCGGCGCACCTTATTTTGACGGCAGCTTCATCATCTTCCTGATCCTCATCCTGCTGGTGGCCGGCGCCGGGTACGCCCTGGCCAACGACGGCATCAAGGCCA
>JAMCWI010000020.1 GCA_023481335.1 Bacillota bacterium
CCCATATGCTCTTTTACCTGTTTCAGGGTCAAAGGGGTTCCTGTGGCCAGTTTGTCGCCGCTTCTGAAAACGATGTTATCCCGTATTTCCAGTTCGTCTCCTTCGATAACTTTTTCCATAATATCCATACCAACATTATCAAGGATGGGAATACCCGCCTCCAAGAGGGTAATGGGGCCCTGGTTGGGATAATCATCACTTAACGAAGGTACCGCATTGATAACGGCCTTTACCTTCGCGGCAATTAAAGAATCCGCAGCTACCTTGTCAAGTTCATGATGACATATAACCGCAATCTCGTTAGAGAGAATTCTCTTTGCCAAATCTTTGGTTCTTTTGTCTGCTCGGGCGATTGCTCTAATATTCACTACACAAATCACCACCTTACCAACTTTCATTCTAATGTTATAAGTACGTTAAGTCAAGTATACCCACCAACGGTTTGTGTTATTATTTTCCCGAAAAGGTATAATTTTCTAATTTTATAACAGTTATGATAAATTTTTCTTAACATTTCATTGACAATTATTCCTGTTATGTTATCCTATGTTTTATATTCTTGTTAAATTGATCAATTGAGGTGAGGTTTATGTCCTGCGAAAATTGCAAATTTCAAAGAAAAATTGTTCTTAACAAAAGCGTCTATCCTTCCTGTATCTTAACCATTCCCGAGGTTACCAAAAAATGTACCTACGTCAGCGGATATGAACTGATTAATAAGTATGGCAGGGAAAGAATTGAAGGCCTTTTAAATAAATCCGTTCCGGATTGCCAGGAATACGCAGTTCGAGAATCAGAATGTTAAAAAACACGCCTGGGCGTGTTTTTTATATTTGAGTGGAAATAAGCATGCCCCGGCAAAAAAATAATTAGTTAATTCTCATTGATGAAACTAAAATGACCTCCCAGAATTACTAAGAGGTCATACTCACTATTTAAGAATTATTTTTGCTAACTGACTTTGCTTTCAATTCTCAGTTTATCTGCAACCATGGCGATAAATTCTGAGTTGGTGGGTTTGCCCCGTTCTAAGTTGATGGTGTAGCCGAAGAATTTGGTCATCATTTCGATATTGCCACGATCCCAGGCCAGTTCAATGGCATGGCGTATAGCTCTTTCCACTCTGCTGGGGGTGGTTTGATATTTCTGGGCGATCATGGGGAATAGTTCTTTGGTAACGGCACCCAGTAAGTTAACTTCATTGATCACACAGAGAATGGCTTCACGCAAATAATGATAGCCTTTGATATGAGCGGGAACACCCATTTCATGAATGATATTGGTCACTGCAACGTCTAAATTACGAGGTTTGGCGGTAGAAATGTACTGGGAAACCGCAACACCGTCTGCCAGCTGGCGAATACGGGTGGCCAGAACTGAAAAATCAAAGGGTTTTAAGATATAGTAGTCGGCCCCTAATTCTACAGCACGGGCTGTAACGCTTTCCTGACCGAAAGCTGTGAGCATAATGACTTTAGGTTTGTGTCCCACGGCACCGATTGAGATTTTTTCCAACACACCGATGCCGTCCAGATGAGGCATAATAATATCAAGCACCATAACATCCGGAGCCTGCTGATTGATGATTTCCAGGGCTTCTAGACCGTTATTGGCAATACCCACCAAAATAAAATCGTCCTGCTGATTGATAAATTCCTTCAGCAATTCACAGAATTCTCTGTTATCATCGGCGATTAACACCTTAATAGCCTTTCTAATCATATGTAAGTCCCCGCCTCCTGTTTTTTCTCTTTATTTTCCATAATATGGAAATCTATTTTGATGCTTTAAAGCATTCGACAGGCGGGGTTTAAACTCCTTCTTCAGGAACGGAAAAATTACCTAAAAGGTTAAATATAATCATTTCGGTACAAATTTGACAATTTGCATAAATTTAGGATAAATTAACAGGCAATGTTACTTATTCCGTCAGATTTCTCGTTATTTCTAATACTCACATGCTTCGGTAGAACCCCGGAATTATAAAGCATCCATTCCGCAAAAACACCATAGCCACGGGTGGGATCATTTACAAAAACATGTGTCACCGCTCCCACTAATTTTCCGTTCTGTATGATCGGGCTTCCTGACATGCCTTGAATGATTCCCCCGGTTTTTTGCAATAACTTGGTATCATCGATCTTTATAATCATACCTTTTCCTTCATGTCTGCCTTGGGGATGTACTTGTTCAATTTTTATATTAAATTTCTCTATTTTATCTCCCTTTAATACGGTATATATTTCAGCAGGACCTTCTTTTACTTCAATTGCCATGGCCACAGGGACGGTGTCTTTTCCATATACTTTTTTAGGAGGTTCGCTTAATGTCCCGTAAATACCACAGATTGTATTTTTGGTTATATTGCCGGAAATATCTTCCTCCCCCCGGAATACACCCATCTTTTCGCCAGGATATCCCTTTCTGCCCATTCGAATTCCTTCAATGCGAGCAGCCACAATTTTACCCCTATCTAAATTAATAGGCTGACAGGTATCAATATCACTGATAATATGACCCAACGCACCATAAATTTTTGTCTGCGGATCATAAAAAGTCATAGTTCCGACGCCGGCGGTACTGTCCCTGACAAATAAACCCACCCGGTAACGCTTCGCTTCGTTGCAGTAAATAGGTTGTATTTTAGTTTTGTACGTTTCTTTGCTATGCCGGTCTCTAAATTCCATATGCAGGGGTTTTCCGTCTTGCCCCAATTTGTTTATTAAATCTCTGACTTGACATTCCGTTTCCACCTTTTGCCCATTTACTTTGATCAGTACATCCCCCAGTTCCACACCGGCTTCCGCCGCCGGATTGTGCCTGACACCCTTTACAGCTACCGTTCCAAACCCTGCCACCACCATAACTCCCTCTGATTGCACCATAACTCCGATGGCCTGCCCGCCGGGTATCACCCTTATTTCAGGCACCACGCTCACCGTCATGTGCCTAACCGGGATTAAGCCAAATAATTTCACCTGCACATCCAACTGTCCCGGCTTTGCTGCCACCGGTGTGGTGCTTCCTAAATAAAAAGTGGTAGGTTTTACGCCGTCAATGGTAAATTCAAAATTATGCGCCAGAAATTTGGGCAACTTACTATCGAAATCTAATTTTTCTCCCACTGAAACTCTTTGGTGTAAAGGTAAATTGTTCAGGGTTTGGAACGGTAGCTGTAAACAAAGGCCCAAGAATATGACCGCCAAAAAGAGCAGCGGCATTTTGTTTTTCCGGTAGTCCAAGCACAGCCCCTCCTTTTATTTTATTGAAGCTTTTTAATCACCTCCAAAATTGAATTTAGAAAAACGAGAAACGAGATGAAAATCAAATTAACTACCAGTAATCTTAAGATAACCTTATAAAAACGCTTTTACTCATGCTATTTCTGCCTGAAATTGCCGAATTCAGGTGCTGCGCTTGTTCAGAGTCATTTTGTAAGTTTTGTTTACTTTTCCGATTTTATTTTTTAGAAAAATTTGCTTTCTACCAATCTCTTTTTATTCATCTTGCAAAACTGCAAAATAAAAACGACTGTTGGCCTCACAGTCGCTTAAAAAAAATCTAACTTTATTTTTTGTAAGACGCGGACATCCGCAGCATTTGCAGGGCATGGTCTTTGACCGCCCCGGTGATTTCCCGGCCTGCCAGCATTCTGGCCAACTCCTCTACCCGGCCCGCCTCGTCCAGCGGCTCCACCGATGTCTCCGCATGTCCGTCCACAACCTTTTTACTTATCAGGTAATGTGTATCAGCAAAACAAGCCACCTGGGCTCCGTGGGTGACACAAATGACCTGCCGCTGCCGCGCCACCTGGGCCAGTTTTTCCCCGATGGCCTGCAGTGCCTTCCCACCTACGCCTGTATCAATTTCATCAAAGATTAGGGTGGGAACCTCATCCACACCGGCTTCCGCCGCCGGATT
>JAMCWI010000046.1 GCA_023481335.1 Bacillota bacterium
GCTTTATAAATAGCCAGCGCGGCGATAAGTAAAATTGGCCCGAGCACGAGGCCCGGGATCCCCGCTATTTTCAGCCCGGCATACATGGCCAGGAGAGTGGCGAGCGGGTGCAGCCCAAGGTTGGCCGAAACAAATTTTGTTTCCATTACCTGCCGCACGGCGAGGACAACCACGTACAAAACGGATAGTTTTATGCCTAAGGCGGCGGTATCCGCGGCAAATGACCAGATTATCCAGGGCAGGTAAATCGTTGCCGGTCCGAGGACAGGGATCAGGTCAAAAAAACCGATTAACAGTCCCATAGTGAGTGCGTAATCGGCGCCGATCAAAAAAAGGCCGGTCACGCTGATCACCATGGTAATAAAAATTAAAAGAGCCTGGGCGCGCAGGTACCCGACAAAGGCCGAGGCGACCTGGCGGGCCACGGCGACCGACCTGGCGCCCCATGGCGGCGGAGCCACGTAAAGCCATAGCTGTACGATCTGCCTGTAGTCACGGGCCAAAAAATATGTTGCCAGAAGGGTGACCACCATAACCGTTATTGTGCCCGGCAGCAGGGAAACAACCTGGAGCAGGGAATTCACCAGCCTGCCGATCAAACCCTGTAAATTGGCGGTTAGGTTGTTCACCGACTGTTCGAGAGTGCTGGTAACGTTATGCGGCAGCGTGCCGTAAAACTCCGTGGCCCGCCCGACAAATTCCTGGTAAAAAAGCCATAGGTTTGCCGATTGCTCGGGCAGTATGGTGGACAGCTGAATCAGTTCCGCCACCAGTTTAAGGACGATCAGCGCGAAGACGGACCCGATCCCGCCGAAGAAAAGCAGCATGCTTAATAAAGTTGAAAAGCTGCGGGAGATTTTTAGCCGGGCCTGGAAAAAATCAATCAGAGGCGCCATAACCAGGGTGAAAACAACCGCGATAATGAAAGGGATTAGCGCCGGCAGGATATATTTAAAAGCGTAGGAAAGGGCCAGAATGGCCGTAAATATGTAAATAATATATAACAGGGGCTTGGGCACCAGGGGTTGTCACCTCACCTTATAATCAAAAGTAGCGCGTAGTAGTACACTAGTGGGGCGGTGAAAAGAGCGCTGTCGAAGCGGTCGAGTACCCCGCCGTGACCGGGGATCAGGTTTCCGGCATCTTTTACCCCGGCCTGCCTTTTCAATGCCGACTCCAGAAGGTCCCCCACAAAAGCTGCCACGCCAATCAGAAAACCCAGGACCAAAATTTCAATAACCGGCAGGAAAGGGTATATCAGCGCAAAGGCAATGCCTGCGGCCGTACTGCCGAAGATACCGCCGATCATGCCCTCAACCGTCTTTTTAGGGCTTAAGACCGGTGCTACCCGCCTTTTGCCGAAAGCCCTCCCGACAAAATAAGCAAATGTATCACTCGACCACGTGCCGGCCAGCATGAAGATTAACCAGATCCACCCGTCCGGCAGCGTGCGCAGGAGGTACAGGTAATTTAAGAGTCCGACATAGAGAGTCCCCGCCAGCGTGACCGACGCATCCAGAAGAGAATACTTCGGGTAGAAGGCGATTACTGCAATCAGGTTTAAAAACAGGATAATAGTGATTGTCGGCCCGGGGTAGCCCTCTCTATAAAGATATGCTCCACCTGCCATAATTAACCCCCCCGCATAGGCAAGCCATGGCGAGGGCTTAATTTCCAGCCGGGTCAGCATGCCGGTCATTTCCCTTAACCCCAGTATTACGATCAGGCCGACCAGCAGAATCAGGGTAAGCCCTCCGTGCCACACTGCCAGGACAATCAGCGGTATTCCAACCAGGGCGCTCAATACCCGGTATAACAGCACTTCTCCACCAGCCTAAAAGTTATTCTATAAAGTCCCGCTGTGGGATAATACCTTCTACCTCAAGTTATTTTCATTTATGTTAAGAATCTTTCAACCCGCCGAAGCGGCGCTCCCGCTGCTGAAAATCAAGCAACGCCTGCAGGAAGTGAACACGCCCGAAGTCGGGCCACAACACCGGGGTAAGCCAGAACTCCGTGTATGCAAGCTGCCATAATAGAAAGTTGCTCAAACGAAAATCCCCCGCCGGGCGGATCAGCAGGTCGGGATCCGGAAGCCCTGCCGTATAAAGGTTGTCGTTGATCAGCTTTTCATTTATGTCTTCGGCCGAAATCTCCCCCGCTTTAACCTTAACCGCTATTGCTTGAACGGCGTCCACTATTTCCGTGCGCCCGCCGTAATTTAAGCCAATGTTAAGTACTAGGCAGCTATTATCCCTGCTTTTCTCCCTGGCTACCTCTAGAGCAGCGAGGGCGTTGGCAGGAAGGTCCTCCAGCCTGCCGACGGGGTTTACCCGGACACCTTTGGCGCATAACTCGTCGAGTTCCTTGTTTACGTACTCAACAAGCAGTTTCATCAGGGCATCCACTTCGTCCTGGGGTCTTTTCCAGTTTTCCGTTGAAAAGGCGTATACGGTAAGGACACCGATTTTCAATTCGGTGCACACTTTTACGATTTCCCGCAGGGACTCCACGCCCGCCCGGTGCCCGAACGCCCGGGGAAGCCTTCTTTTTCCGGCCCAGCGTCCATTTCCATCCATGATAATGGCCACGTGTTTCGGCAGCCTGCCATGATCAAGGCTTTTTATCAGTTTGTCAGCGTCGGGTTGATCGGCGGTTTTGCGCGACCACCACATTCCGGCAATTTTCCCAAGCATGGAAGGCTAAAAACCCCTTCCTGTAAAATATTTAAGGGACAAACGGCTCCCCGGTAAACTAATTTCATTATATAAAACAGCCCCCTCGTTTATGAGAGGGGGCAAGTTGCTTTACTCTTCAATAATTGCTCCCGTAGGGCAGGCTTCGATGCAGGTACCGCAACTCTCACATTTCTCCAGGTCAATGGAGTAAGTATCACCTTCAATAATAGCCTCATTCGGGCAGGATTCCAAACAGGTACCGCAGGCCAGGCACTCATCGGTAATCTTGTACGCCAACAGTTCCACCTCCTTTCCCTTTATCCTCAAACACTACCGTCAGCACCCCTTTATTTAAATAGCCCCGGCTAAAGCAGACCACCCGCGGCGCACCTTCCGGGTTACCTTTAACGGGGAGGGTAAATTTCAGTTCCACTCCCCATCCCGCTTCTTTTAGTTCACAAAGAGCGCTCTCCAGGTCTAAGCCGGTTACATCAGGCGCCCGTTTCATCGCTATACCTGCATGATTTCCTGCTCTTTGACGGAAAGGAGGTTGTCAATCTCCTTTATATAACGGTCAGTAAGCTTCTGGACCTCGTCCTGTCCCCGTTTTAAGTCATCTTCGGACGTTTTGCCGTCCTTTTGCAGGCTCTTCAACTGGTCGTTAACGTCCCTCCGGACATTGCGGACCGCTACCCGGCACTCTTCGGTCTTTTTCTTGATCGACTTGACCAGTTCCTTGCGCCTTTCCTGGGTAAGCTGGGGAATGTTCAGGCGGATGACAGTGCCGTCGCTCGCAGGGGTTATGCCAAGGTCGGATTTCATAATCGCCCGCTCTATCTCGGACAGCGAGCTTTTATCCCACGGCTGGATTACCAGAAGCCTCGCCTCCGGCACTGAAATGTTGGCAAGTTGGTTAACAGGTGTCGGTGTTCCGTAATAATTTACCATAATTTTATCCAGCAGGGCAGGGGTCGCTCTGCCGGCCCGCATGGAGGCAAAATCCTTTTTTAAGAGATCGATCGACTTTTTCATATTATTTTCGGCTTCTTTAATCAGGTCTCTTTGCATTATTGTCACCTCCGATGTATGTTCCTATTTTCTCACCGAAGACGGCCCTTTTGATATTGCCTTCCTGATTTAAGTCAAAAACTATCAGGGGAATATTATTGTCCATGCAGAGGGAGGCTGCCGTCGCATCCATCACTCCAAGCCCCTTTGCGCTGATATACCCTTTC
>JAMCWI010000024.1 GCA_023481335.1 Bacillota bacterium
TTTGGCCCAGCGACTTGACAATTTCCAGTACCGCTCACTTTGCTCCGTAGATCCGGCTCATTTTTTACCGCAGAGGTGGCTCTCTTTGCCATAAAAACAAAAACACTCCTATTCTCGTACTTAACAAAGGAGTGTTTAAATGACTAAAACTTACTTTTTTAAGTTACGGCGTAAACCTTTTCTTCGCTGTCCCATACAAGGATTACTTTAAACCTGCGTATCACTGCCAATCCCTCCTCATCCAGCAATGACCTGCCTGTATTACCGTATTACAAAAAACCGCCCGCAGGCGGCTTAATGCAATTTTTTTGGTGGAGGCGGGGGGAATCGAACCCACCGTCCGGAAGACCGACCGCGGGAGTTTCTCCGAGCGCAGGCCGCAATTTAGATTTCGCCCCGCGAGCGCCTACAGCCGGGCTCTGTTGGGACTATCTCGATGAATCTTGCTCAAGCCCTCCGAGAATTGGGATCAAGCCAGCCCGTTTAGATGACCCCCTGGCCCGGGCCACGGGCCCAGCACGGGTAGGAGGTTAGCTGCTAATTAAGCAGCGTAAGCGTATTCGTTATTGGCAGTTATTGTTTTTCCACCGTTTTGCGGGCTGATGGAACCCCGGCTCGCTGCTCCGGCCACCGCTTCCCCCGTCGAAACCTTTACGCCCCCATATTAAATTTTAGCCATTATCTCCGGTTAATCCGCTATACCCTGTACCTCTCTTTTACCGCCCTGTCCATCTCCCTTTTGGCGTCGCGCTCCGCGATGTCCTCGCGCCGGTCGTAGATCTTTTTGCCTTTGGCCAGCGCCAGCTCGACCTTGGCCAGGCCGTTTTTGAAGTAAACCTTCAGCGGCACGAGGGCCAGTCCCTTTTCCCTGGTCTTGCCCAAAAGCCGCAAGATCTCGTACTTATGCATGAGCAGCTTTCGCGGGCGCTTGGGCTCGTGGTTGAAGCGGTTGCCCTGATCGTAAGGGCTTATATGCATATTATACAGCAAAAGCTCGCCGCTTTCAACCCGGGCATAGCTGTCCTGCAGGTTGGCCCGCCCGATCCTGAGCGACTTGACCTCGGTGCCGGTAAGGGCAAGGCCGGCCTCGAATGTCTCTATGATATGGTATTCGTGCCGGGCTTTTCTGTTCTCAGTAACAGTCTTAAAGGCCATGCCGCCCTCCGAATAATTAAACCCTTAACCCAGGCACATAAAAGCCTGGCAAGGGCTCCTAATTACAAACCCGCGCGCTCCCGGCGCGCTCCGTGTAACCATTATAGCACCCACCTGCCCGGGGTGCAAGGCAATAATTTGCAATATTTGTAATTCCGCGCCGGTTGGCCTTTACAACCCCAGTTCTCCGGCAATGCCCTGCATGGCCTCCAACCCCAGGCCGAGGAATTCCTCCAGGGAGAGGCCCAGCTCCGAGCAGGCCCGGATAGTTTCCCGGTTCGCCCCGCGGGCAAATGATTTTTCATTAAAGCGGTTGACCAGGAACTGGACGTCAACTGCCGCCAGCTTCTTTTCCGGCCTGATCAGGGCCCCGGCCACGATCAGGCCGGTCATCGGGTCGGTGGCGAAAAGCACCCTGTCCATCAGGGACAGGCGGGGCAGGCCGTGCCGGTCGTTATGCACCCGCACGGCGTAGACCAGGTCCGCCGGCAGCCCGGCCTCCTCCAGCATGCCGGCGCCTTCCATGCTGTGCCGGTCCGGGTCGTCCCTGGTCCGGTCGTAGTCGATATCGTGCAGGAGCCCGGCGAGCCCCCACTTCTCCACGTCCTCCTGAAAGTGCGCGGCCAGGCGGCGCATCACCGCCTCCACGGCCAGGGAATGACTGAAGAGGTTTTTATTCTTCAGGTTCTTTTTTAGCAATGCCAGAGCTTCTTCCCTTTGCAACCTTCAAAACTCCTTTCGCCATACTTTCCGGGTCTACCCGGACAAATTTTGAGGTGGCCTCGGCGGCCACTTCCCCACCGGGCAGGACTATCCGCCCGCCAAGCTCGACAAGCCTGCCCCGGTCGGACAGGAGATACCCTTCCAGGGTCAGTTCCTGATCTACCGGCACGGCCTTTTTAAAGCGGGTGGTCATCTCGGCCGTCATGGCCGTGATCCCGTTTTTCCACAGCCACTGGGCCATTACCTCGTCCAGCAGGGTGGCGATCAGCCCGCCGTGAATAAGTCCCGCCCATCCCTGGTGCTCCGGCCGCCCCACAAAGCTCGCCTTGCAGGTATCCCCTTCCATGAAAAACTGCAGCTTCAGGCCGATCGGGTTCTTCGGGCTGCAGGCAAAGCACATGCTTTCATTGCGAAAGTTTTTCGTCATCTGAACGCCCTCTTTATTAATCAGTCTATACCTACCAAAAAAATCTTAAACAGCAAAGAAATAGTTATTGAAAAACGCCGTTGTTATAATAACATTCATCGTCATAAAGAGAAGCAGATAAAAGTTATTTATCAATTCATTTTTTGAGGCAAAATCGGCCAGGTAAATGTAAAATGGTATGCACAGCATGGTATACCTTATCGTACTGATCAGCCAGCAGGAACTGGAAAAAGAAATAATCAGGATTAACAGGCCATACAGAAAAAATAGCAGTTCATCCTTCTCTTTTAAAATTCCTCTCCTGTTTTTAATGAAATAGCCAAAATAAATTACAAATACTGAAATTGATATGATAAATGAAATTAAACCATTATCCCAACCGCCGAATGATATGAAATATGGGTTAATAAAATAATAAAGGATGTTGGAAAAAGGCAGGGTAAGACTTCTGGCCCAATTAATCGCCTGCTCGTGGATTGGCGCCAAAAAATCTCCGGTAAGTGTCTTCATGTATAAGAAGTAAAGACAAATAGGTATGACCGAAACTACCATAGACAAGACCAACTTGGGGTCTCTAATAATTCCCCTGAATTTTTTATCGATAATAATACTTAAAACCACATAGAACAGATTAATAAAGCCCGGCGCCCTGGCAACCATCGATAAGCCGGCCAGGATTAAGGAAACCTTGTAATCTTTTTTCAAAGTAAAAAAGATTGTGGCGCTCGATAATAATAAGAACAAGCTTTCGGTATAGGGGACAGAATAGTATAAAGAGGCAGGAAAAATCAGAATAAAAAATAAAACTTTTTTAATATTATTCTCTTCAATGCCTCTCTTGCAGCATATCAGGTAGACAAATATTAAACCAAACAGCAAAAAAAAGTTTGATAGCGCAATTGAAACGACTTTGGAATCCAGCGAAAGGGCCTTTGCAAATGAATAAATTAATATGGGATACAGGGGGTAAAACACCCAGTTGGCCGGATCGTGCGGTTCATCTATCTTAAACTTGTTGTAACCATTCTCAACGATATCCAAATAGTAAAAAGAATCAAACTTGACCATGTCGTCGAGTGATATCAGGCGCGTTTCCCGCAGCATTTCAGGCAGTTTCAGGCTGGTGCTTTCCCAACCCGACTGTGCTGCCTTTTCGAATTCAGGCGGGGCCGTGTAGTCAGAAAACAAATTGTTTCCGATATAACCCGTTAAATATATGAAAATCCTGCTGATCAATAGCATCGAAGCTATGTATACAATCATTTTTCTATTCTCAAATCTAATCATGCTGCCAGGTTTCTCTCCTATTGGTCCCGACTATATCGCCTTCGGCGATTTAGAGGTATTGGGGGTCTAAGGTATGTGTCTGCAGCGGAATGGGGACACACCTCTTCGAGGAATGTCTGCAGCGGAATGGGGACACACCTCTTCGAGGAATGTCCCCGATGTTAACATTAAAAAAGCGCCGGGCGGTTTGCCCGGCGCCGTTCGTTTTTAGTGGAAGAGCACTGATCCGATGATCAGGGAGATGGTGCCGGCCACCTTGATAAGGGGGTTCATGGCCGGGCCGGAAGTGTCTTTGC
>JAMCWI010000125.1 GCA_023481335.1 Bacillota bacterium
CAAAGCCAGGTACGGCTCCGTGACCTCGTAAATAAAGCGTATAACCGGCTGGTACGGGTTGTGCCGCACCCATGACAGGATTATTCGCACGATCAAAATCCAGGTGTAGACTTGGAAGGCAACATCTATTGCAGTTAATAAAATACCCATTTCACACCCCACATTTATTTAACCGGACAGTTCCTGCGAGCGGCGGGTAGCCGCTTCAACCGCCTCCATCAACAGCCCCCTCATTCCCCCTTCTTCCAGGGCAAAGAGGCCGGCTATCGTGGTGCCGCCTGGAGTAGTAACCATGTCTTTCAGCATTGCAGGATGCCGCCCTGTTTCCAGGACCATCCTGGCGGCCCCCAGCATGGTCTGGGCGCACAGCAGGAGAGCCGTGCTGCGGGGCAGGCCCAGGCGCACCGCGCCGTCCACCAGCCCTTCAAGGATCAGGTACATATAGGCCGGGCCGCTGCCCGAAAGGCCTGTTACCACGTCAAGGAGCTGTTCCGGCACTACCTCCGCCCGGCCGGCGGCGCTGAAGATGGCCATCGCTTGATCCAGGTGCGCCTTTTGGGCATGTTTCCCCGGGCTGACCGCGGACGCTCCGGCGCCCACCAGGCAGGGGGTATTCGGCATAACCCGCACAACCGGAACGGGCAGGTCAAAAAACTTCTCGATAAACCCGGTATTTATGCCGGCCGCTATTGATATCACAGTTTTTTCCGGAACCAGGTCCGGGGCGATTTCTTCCAGCAGTGAAGCCACCACTTGCGGCTTCACTGCCAGTATAAGTATATCAGCGGCTGACGCCGCCCGGCGGTTGTCCGCCGCTGCATTTACCCCAAGCTTTTCTTTAAGGTAGCCGGTACGTTCATTTCGCACATCGGTGACAAATACGTCACGGGGCGAAACCAGGCCGGCCTCAATCACACCGGTGAGCAAAGCCTCCCCCATGGCGCCGCCGCCCAGGCAGACGATTTTCAGCCCATGCAAAACCAAAGGCTTACCTCCTTAGATTTTATTAGCGGACCCAAGAAAAAATACCTTTTTCGCCGCCCTGATCTTTGAGTTCGCTGGCAATGTCCATATTATTCGGAACAGACAAGAAAATGCCGTTGCCCACCTTTTGCATCCGGCCGCTCAGGGCGTAGGTGGCTCCGCTGACAAAATCGACCACTCTTCTGGCCAGCTCGGAATCGGCCTGCTCTAAATTAATGATAACCGGGCGCCTGTTTTTCAAGTTTTCGGCTATTGCCGTCACGTCCTCAAAAACCCTCGGTTCCGCTACCACCACCCTCATCTGGCGGTGGGAAGGCAGGCTGACCAGCGTCCCTTTTTCCTTTTTCCTTGACCAGGGCTGTTCTTCGGGCTCTTCCAGTTTTTCCTCCTGCTCATCTACTAATTCCTCATCAAAACCCATAAAGTGCAAAACCTTGTCAAACATTTTTTTAGCCGCCAACATTTTCCCTCCTTTTAATTAAGGATTTTTTAACGTGGGCCGAATATCGCCGTGCCGACGCGGATTATATTCGCGCCTTCCTCAACCGCTACCTGGTAGTCCCCTGTCATACCCATGGAGAAATACTCCATCGAAACTCCCGGCACATTTTCCTTTACCTGTTTAAAAAGAGACGCCATTTTCCTGAAATACGGGCGCGCCGCTTCCGGATCTTCACACCATGGCGCCATCGCCATTAACCCCTTAATTTCCAAGCCCGGTAACCGGGCCGCCCCGGCTGCAAAAGAAGAAACCTGATCCGGCAGTATGCCGTACCTGTCCCCCTGACCCCCTATATTTACCTGGATCAACACCGGCGCCCGCAGATTATTCTCCTCAGCCGCCCGGCTTATTTCTTCCGCCAGGGCAACCCGGTCCAGGGAATGGATCAGGTGGACTTTTTCAATGATTTTTCGAACCTTGTTCGTCTGTAAGTGGCCGATAAAGTGCCACCTGGCATCCGCCGGCAGGTGAGAATGTTTCCGTAAAAATTCCTGCGCCTTGTTTTCACCAAAATTTTTCGCACCCAGGGCATACGCTTCCGTAATCTTTTCTATAGATACGGATTTGGAAACAGCCACCAGCTCTATATCACCCGGGTCGCGGCCGGCGCGTCGGGCTGCTCCGGCAACCTTTTCCCGCACCTCCTGCAAATTCTCCCGGATACCCAATAATCGACACTCCTTTAATCTACCCGCGATCCTTCCCGTACAAACCTGGGATTGCTGACGTAGCGGCTACCTTCTTCAATATTCCCCGACACAACCGCTTTCCCGGCTACTTCGCCTTCCACCCGAACCGGTACCCAGCGGGCCCTTTTCTTGACTGCCAGGTAAAGCCCGGTTGCGCCTTCACGCTCAACAAGCGCCGTCCGGGGAACAATAAGCCCGCCCAACTTTCCGGTAACCAGGCTGATCTTTACCTGCCGGTTATGCAGCAGAGCATCAGGGCAGCTCGTAATGAGAAAAAATATATCCCGCCGTCCCTCTTTTTCCAGGATCCGGTCTATTTTAACCTGGAGCGGGCTGTTCTCCCATTTTCCCTCAAATTCCCGCCCCTCCACGGCCAGTTCGGCCGGCAGGCGGGCGTTTACGCAGTGGAATACCACCGGCGTCAGGTTATCTATAATTTTAAAGACGGTTTGTCCTTTTTCCACCCGGGCGCCGGTCTGGACGTAGGCCTTTTTGTCACCTGACTTCTCTGCTCCGGGCAAATCCAATACCCCGAGGTTGTCCGGCCTTAACAATCCCTCCAGTCCGTCTATGTGGGTGCAGAACACTCCTGCGCTAGGGGCGGCCAGTACTTGAATCAATCCGCCCGCGTCACTGGACGCTACCGTTACCTGGGCGACAGGTGCTCCGACCTCCACGCGCCGGCCTTCCTGGGATATAAATTTAACCTGGCCGGTGGCGGGCGCCCTGGCCGGAAATTCTTCCTTGATCAGGACTCCCTCAAGTGAAACATATTGTGACGCTTCCTGCCGGGATAGTACGTCCACCCCTGCCAGTTTTACTGCCACAGCCCTCCAGGCGAAGTTAAACAAAAGCATGGTTGTGATAACCACCAGCAAAGGTATAAAAAAATTCTTTTTGCGCCTACCTCGAATTCCGGTTGACGTAACTTTTTCCTCAGTGTTCATTAAGTATTATTCTAATATCTTCTTTAATTACCTTTAAAAATATAGTTATTATACAATATAAGGTCTTCTCCTGCAACAAACAATAATAATTTATTGCGGCTATACCGTTTTTTAAAATAAATTTTCACGATCCGTTAATAATTCGTTATCAAGTGAAAACATCCAACAAATTCCCTCTCCAACCCGACAATATCGTTATACTTTCCCTGATCAAAAAAATCTTACATGCAGTAAATCTGTCTAAGTTAAAGTTATTGATCAAGAGGAAGGGTGAATGAAAAAGTGCTCCCCTCCCCCACCTTGCTGCTCACCTGGACAGCCCCCCCGTGCGCTTCGATAATATGCTTCACAATCGAAAGCCCCAGTCCGGTGCCTCCCTGTTCCCGGGAGCGCGCCTTGTCCACCCGGTAAAAGCGCTCAAAAAGCCTGGTCAGGCTTTCCGGGGGTATGCCGATGCCGTTGTCCCGCACGTCTACCTTCATCTCCCCGCCTTCTTCCGAAACGAGAAGCGTAATTTCCCCACCTGGCGGGGTGTAACTGACGGCGTTGTCGATCAGGTTGATCAGCACCTGGGTCAGCAGGTCGGGGTCCGCCTGGATCGGGGGTATTTTTTCCGGCACGCCGGCGACTTTTATAGACAGGTTTTTTTCCGCGGCGCGCGGCTGAAATACGGAAACCGCATTC
>JAMCWI010000153.1 GCA_023481335.1 Bacillota bacterium
AATGACTTCCTCCTCGCGAATGCCATCAAAGCAACTATTGTACGTCCATACCCCTCCGGCAACCTGGGGGAAACCGATGTCTATGGAGCCCAGCAGCACGCCCCACTGTTAGATTTAGAATTGGAATTGGAATAAGGGGTAATACGCATTCGGCAAAATCTACAAAATTTCGAGGTTTGTCCCAAAAGATGAAGGTATTTAATAAAAACGTAAGATTTCCCCCTGTTTAGCTTATTTACAAATTTAGTTTATAGACTATATACTATATGAAAAATACAAAACTTTAAACGAGGGGAGATAAAAATTTGTTTTGTAATGATGATCAGCCTATGTTTAACATAGGGGTTATTGCGGAACTTCTAAAGGTGCATCCGGAGACTTTGCGTATCTGGGAAAAACATAATCTGGTTGAGCCGTCCCGCCGTAATAAGCAGCGTTTATATAGCAATAATGATGTTAAGCGGCTCCAGTTTATTCATTTCCTGATCAATGAAAGAGGACTCAATATTGCGGGTGTACTGCAAATTATCAGCATGTATCCCTGCTGGAACACCAAGAACTGCAACGGCGGCGGCAACTCTGCCAAAGGGGAAGCTGTAAATTTAAACAAACCCTGCTGGAAAGAACAGGGTACCTATTGTTTTGTTTTGGAAGACAGAGCAGATCACTGCAGTGCCTGTCCTCACTACAACAATTGTCAGTCCCAATAATAAAAGGTCGCGCCAGCGACCTTTTTAGGTTGTTGAGAAAGTCCTCGCAGGCGGCCTGGCAATTCCAACGCTACGCTCTCGCGACTTTACTTGTTGATTCATGCCAGGTTGCACCCACCGCGCCAGCATACTGCCAGTTCAGCCACTACGCCCTCAGGCGGTATTCCTCTGTGGATATGTTCGGGCTAAGCACCGCAGCCGAACGCTCCGCTCCGCTTTTGGAATAGCCAGTCCACCTGCTTACTGGTAGTTTTTCAACAGGCTGAAAAGGTCGCGCCAGCGACCTTTATATTTTTCTCATCAGTCCTACAACCTTGCCCAGAATTTTTACATCCCGAACGTAAATGGGGGCCATAAGGCTGTTTTCCGGCTGAAGACGGATGTGGTTTTTCTCTTTATAGAATGTTTTGACGGTGGCTTCATCCTCCAGCAGGGCCACGGCGATGTCGCCGTTATTAACGGATTCCTGTCTTCTAACCAGCACCAAATCCCCGGGTAAAATGCCTGCTTCAATCATACTTTCTCCGCGGATTGTCAGCATAAAAAATTCCCCGTAGCCGGTAAAATTTCTGGGAAGGGTCACTCTGTCATCATAATTTTCCACTGCCAGCAGGGGAAGACCCGCAGCCACCTCTCCCAGAACCGGGATACTCACCAATTCTTCCTGGTTAAACAGTTGGGAACCAGCAGCATCAGATCCGGCAGCATCCTTCCCGTTGTCTAAAGCAATCACTTCAATGGCCCTGGGTTTGGTAGGATCCCTACGTAAATATCCCTTTTGTTCTAAGCGCTTTAAGTAGGTATGGACAGTGGAACTGGAGGATAAACCCACTGCCTCACCAATTTCACGCACAGATGGGGGATAACCCTTTAATTTTACATTTTCTATGATAACATTCAGGACAGCTTCTTCCCGGGAATTTAGCATAGGACGGTTCACAACCTTTCTTATTTTCAAAGGATAAAGCGATATTTGGTATATTATAACATCGATTTCAAAAATAATCAAAACACTTGTTCGAATTTACTCTGCTTTATTATAAGATATTTATAATCATTGGCAAAGTAGGAAAGAGCATTGTAAAACTGCAATTTCACAACTGCGGTTTTTATTTATATACCAAAAGCCAATAGCCCTTCATATCCAAGACATTCTCGGGCAAAAAAAACAAAGGTATTTGTGTTTTCAGCCGAATACATAACTGTACATAGCTGCACAGGAGTGATGTTATGCTGCCCTTAGATATGGTTGCCGCCATTTTAGATTCATTGCAAGAAGCCGTGGAGGTTACGGACAGTCATGGAAACATTATCTATGTAAACCCTGCTTTTCGCCGGATTACAGGCATTCCCTTCGAAATAAGGACGAACCAAAACATCTTTGCCATATCACCGGACGGTGCCCTTGCTCTGGCCCTTAAAACGGGCAAACCTGTCAGTGGGTATCGTACAAAAGTAGGTGGAAGTAATGCAGAGGTGATTTCAAATGCGGTTCCTGTGGTGGTAAACAATGAAACCCTTGGGGCAGTTGTTATCTTCCAGCATATTACGGATATTATTAAACTGGCGGAAGAAGTAAAACGCAGCAGCACATTACTAAGGGATCTTTCCGATAAGTTTGGGCAGGTTACCCAAAGTAAGTATAAATTTGATCATATCACCGGGCAAAGTCTTAACGCGGATGCCGCAAAATCAACCTCCGGGATGATAAACTTGCTGCCCCTGGATGAGATGGAAAAAATAATGATTCAGCGAGCACTAGAAAAGTTTGGCTCCAGTTTAGAAGGAAAAAAAGAAGCGGCTTTGGCCTTAAGAATATCTCTGGCTACCCTATATAATAAAATTAAAAAATACAAAATATAGAATATTGCAAAAGTAAGTGAGTAACAACTACTATAATTCTTTATATCAGGGAGGGTGTCCGTTATCAAAACCATCGATTGCGACATGATTATTCATAATGTGGCCCAACTGTGTCAAGAGGCGAATTACAAGCTGGAGAACGATGTAATGGAGGCTTATCAACGGGCCTGTGATACGGAGGTGTCTCAGAGCGGCAAGGAAATACTGAACCTACTGTTGGAAAACGCCAATATTGCAGCCAGTGAATCCATTCCCATGTGTCAGGACACCGGCTTTGCGGTTGTTTTTGTTGAACTGGGGCAGGATGTGCATATTGTCAACGGTGATTTCTACGAAGCTATTAATGAGGGCGTTCGGAAGGGTTATCAGGAGGGATTTCTTAGGAAATCTGTGGTGGAGCACCCCCTGGAAAGGGTAAACACGGGGGATAATACGCCGGCCGTAATACACACTAAAATTGTCCAAGGCGACAAATTAAAAATCACCGTGGCACCGAAAGGCGGCGGCAGTGAAAACATGAGTGCCCTTAAAATGCTGAAGCCCGCCGAAGGGGTCGAGGGTGTTAAAAATTTTATCTTGGAAACCGTTAAGAACAGCGGCCCCAATCCCTGTCCGCCTTTGATCATCGGTGTAGGGCTGGGCGGCACCATGGAGAAGTGTGCGCTGCTGGCCAAAGAAGCACTCCTAAGGCCGGTGGGCCAGCCACACCCGCTGACGGATATCGCTGAATTAGAGCAGGAACTGCTGGAGAAGATTAACAAACTGGGCATTGGACCGGCCGGCCTGGGTGGTAGAACCACGGCCGTTGCCGTTCATATTGAGATTTTCGGAGCACATATTGCCAGCCTGCCGGTGGCGGTGAATATAAATTGCCACGCCGCCAGACACAAAACCGTTGAGCTATAGGAGGATAAAACGTGACCCGTGTACGATTAAGCACCCCGCTTTCCGATGAAACAGTGGCAAACTTGCGGATTGGGCAGCAAGTTTTGATTAACGGCGTTATTTATACCGGACGCGACGCTGCCCACAAAAGGTTAATCGAGTTACTTGACAAAGAGGAAGAACTTCCCCTGAATTTATCCGGGCAAATCATTTATTACGTAGGACCTTCCCCGGCGCCTCCGGGCAGGGTCATCGGCTCTGCCGGGCCGACCACAGCAGGGCGCATGGATGCCTACGCCCCAAGACTGATAGAAAAAGGACTTAAGGGCATGATCGGTAAAGGCACCCGCTCCGAAAATCTCAAT
>JAMCWI010000006.1 GCA_023481335.1 Bacillota bacterium
ACCATAAAGTCGCCCGGCCGGGGTAATGAAGGTACTGAGGTCGGTCATGGACCCGGATGACCCGGTACGGCTGGCGGCGGCTCTCAGGGGAAACCTTTTCGGTCTGAGCGACGGACTCCTCTGGAGGTTTAAAAAGGCCGGGGGGAGATTCAACTACAACTCTCCCGTGCCTGAAGGACTGGACCCGGACGACAGGGACGTTATCCTCTGGGCTTTTGAAATGCTTAAAAAATTCAGGTCCTGGACTGTAAGGCTACCGGCCAGTGCAGCCCTGGAAAACATAGTAACCGAGCTGGGGGTCATTCCTTATACCCTGACAGGTGAACTGGGGAAAAGTCGTTCCGGGCATATTATACAGTGTTTGGAATATGTTGCCGCTGCGGAGCGCAGGGGCATAACCTCATTATCTTCCATACTGGAGTACCTTGAGCTTCTTTTGGAATCTGGTGTGGAGGAGGAAATAAACATTGCTCCCTGGGAGGACGACTCTGTAAGGCTGATGAACCTGCACAAGGCCAAGGGACTGGAAGCCCCGGTGGTCTTTCTGGCAAACCCAGGGAAAAAAGTTTCCCGTCCACCCGACAGGCACATCAACAGGGCCGGGGACACACCGAGGGGTTATTTTGTAATTAAAAAAGAAAGCGGCTATACCACCGAGATAATCGGCCAGCCCCTGGAATGGGAGAAATACTCCGAAGAAGAGATGAAATACCTGTCGGCAGAAGAAATCCGCCTGTTATACGTGGCAGCCACCAGGGCCAGGAACCTGCTGGTGGTGAGCACATACCCGGGTAAACCAGAACAAAGCCCCTGGAGCCAACTGCACGGCTATTTAAGCGAGGCGCCGGAGCTGGAGTGCAAGGACACAGAGAAGACTGAAGCAGCCGGCTACGAGGGGGCTGTACTTACCCAGGGGGATTTGGTAAAGGCCAGGGAAGGTTTTACTGTAATCATAGACTCAGCCAATACCCCCAGCTATTCCGTAGAGTCCGTCACCTCTTTGGTCAAAGGGGCCGGGGATGGGCCGGAAAGAAAAGAGACCGGCTACGGCCTTTCCTGGGGGAGGGTGGTCCACAGGGTGCTGGAGGCCTGTGCTTTAAGAAAGCCTGACAATATAGAACTCTTTGTGGACAATATACTGGTTGAAGAGGGCCGACCTTCAGGAGAGAGGGACGAGGTTATTACCCTGGTCAACCAGGTAGTTAAATCGGAACTGTGGGACAGAATGCTGAAAAGCAAAAGGCGCTTTGTAGAGGTGCCCTTTTCGGCCAGGGACTACAGCACCAAAAACGGCGGGGAAAGGATTATTTCCGGGGTTATTGACCTGGTTTTTGAAGAGGAAGATGGATGGGTAATAGCTGACTACAAGACCGACAACGTAGAGTCCGAGGAACAGCTGGCGGAACTGGTCAAATACTATTCTCCACAGGTTGAGATGTATAAAAGGTTCTGGGAGAAGATGTCCGGGGAGAGAGTTGTTGAAGCAGGGCTGTTTTTTACACAAATTAACAGGTTGGTTGCTGTTTAGGAGTATTTTCTAGTAATTCTTGTTTAAGTGTTGGTTGGGAGATGATTGGATTATGGATATAAAAGAAAATACCAATGATTATATGAAAGAGAGAGGACCAGAACAAAGATAAGCTTCTTTCGACTACTGCTTCCTAGTGGCTCCCACCCAAAGGTAGGGGTTCTAGTTTAATAATTCGTTACATTTTATCCGGGAAAAGTCCATGAAGGTTACGGAGGGATAACTATGTATATAAAAGCTGTTCTCAGTGAGTTAGCTGTCCTTCATTCGTCTGAAAAATTATGGGTAAGAGAAGATTTTTTGAGGTCAGAAAGCCCCTTGGCAGAGTTTTTTAAGATTTTCCCTGGAAATCACTTTTCATTAGCCTTTAAAGAATACTACCTCCCGTCTTTTACGAATACCGAGAGGCTGTATCAAGATAGCCCCGATTTTCCTTTTTGGGGGGCAGATTTTTTTTCGACTGGGAAAAGGATACTTGTGGTAGCAGAGTCAGCCGCTGAAAAAGGGTTGGCAGTAAGCAACACCATATATTCCATGCTCTGGTCTGAAAATATCCGTGAGTATACCCCAAAGCTAAAAAAGTGCTTTGAATATTGGGACTTCTCAAGATATTACTCATATTTAGAAGTGCTTATCGATTTATGGGAGCTGAGTCCTGAAAATATTTTTATTACAGATGCTCACAAATACAATATGTCCAAACATAAAGGCAGTATACTGCGGCGGGAAATCAGCATTATTAAACCGGATTTTATTTTGCCCCTCGGGGCCAAAGCCTACGAAAGCGTTACCGGCTCAAAAGTAAAGAAACAGGTTGCAACGAAAATAAGGTTGGGGGATACTGAAACGAAAGTTATTTACTGTCCTTTTCCTGCCGGTTTGGGTCGAACAAGAAAAGAATTCCCGGAAACATTAGCTTATGCTACTAGATCCATTTGGGAAAAGGTGCATGGACTGTCTATTCCTGAAATAATTAAGAAGGTTATAAGTAAAAGAAGGTTAATTCAAGGTATTTTGCCAACGAGGAGCGATAAGTTCTTCACGTCATTTGATAGTTACGGTGGTTAATGCTACTCCATAGGACAGGTTGTTAGTGTCACGTTATTAAGTATAGATAAAGGGGAATTAAGATGCCATCGGTTTTTGGTTGGGTAGATTTTATTGAAAAAGACCGTGAGAAAATGATTAAAGTCATCCGCCTCTTTAGAGAGCAAGATACCAGGGATGAACTGGGCCTCGGTTCCGTGCGTGATGCCTTTTCAAATCTTTTGTTTCCGGGCACCAGTACAATTCAGACCAGAGCAAAATACATGTTACTGGTGCCTTGGCTATACCGGACGTTGGAAAGACAGAAGACCAGTTCAGCTGATATAGCCAAAAAGGCGAGAAATGCGGAGATTTTTTTGATTAACTCTCTGATGGAATCCGGTGATACGGATGGTGTTATTGGAAAAGAAGCCAGGCAGTCGTTGCAAAGGCTGCCAAGCAGTGTATACTGGGCTGGCCTGGGCACATGGGGAATAAGACAATATAAAGGCTCCCAGAATGAATACCACCGTTACCTGGACTACTACTATCATTACAAGAAAAATCTGGTGGTTGGTGATGATAAAGAGCCGATTTCAGGGCGTGTAGGAGAAAACTGGGACCCGGACCTGCCCGAACCATCCGGGGGTTTTCCCCAAAGGGTTGGTTTTAAACTTGAGCATAATGAGGCTGAATATCTGCAGGAACGTATAATAAACAGCTGTAAAGATAGTCTCCTGGCGTTTCTGGTTCAGGAAAGGATGTCTGCTGCCTGCGATTTTATCTGGTCACATCCCATGCTGGGAGCTTTTCCACAGAAGTTAGCCCTGCAGGTTAATCATGCCCGTAATTTTTCAGAAGTAATGCATGGAGCAGCACTTTTGTACAACCTCATGCTGGCTGAAAAGTGTGATTGGGAGGATGGACAGGAACTCGTAGACGACTACACAGAGCAATTCAATGAGTGGAAAGAAAAGATTGGCATGAGAATTGGTGAACTAAAAGAATGGCATGACGATATGCGGAAGTTTTGGGATATTGTCCAGCAGTGGGGTGATGTTACACACAGAACAAAAGCATTTATAGAGACATGGATAAATATTGTTTTGGAGGGCGATGCCCTTAATAAGCTGACAGGTTACGATACGGCGAAGAAGCTTATATTCGAAAGGGAAGTGGCCTTAAAAAGAGGACGGGCCAGGCTTGCCGACAGGCGTTCGCTGGAACGTTGGACCGGGGCTGCGGGAACTTATCAGCTTCGCTTCCGGTGGACAGTGGTAAGTAATATGCTTAACGATATAGTCAGCGGACTTGAAAACAAAAAGGAGGGATACGATGCTTAATCCACATGACCGCCAGTTATACCTTGAAGCATTGAGACCTCCTGCCGGCTATTGCTTTGACCGGGGTGTGGCTACTACTTTTTCCTTGGACTTGACCACTCTTCTTATAGCCCCGCTTTCCCTGGCTATGTTTGAGTGCGAAAGTGAAAAGGATTTTCTTGCTGATCCCATAAAAGTAATGGAAGCCCTGCGCAGGTCGGCGGAAAAGCTTACAGTATTCTGCCAGCTCGGTAGAATATCAATTCCTACTGTCGATAGTCTCTTATATGGCTATCTCGAAAAAATGGTGACAGAGGTTCGCCCACCCAATGAAAATGGGGTGTTTCACCCCAAAGTCTGGGTCCTCCGCTTTCTGCAAAACCAAAAGCCTTTTTACAGGCTGCTATGCCTGTCCAGAAACATTACCTTTGATCGTTCCTGGGATACTTTGCTGGTATTGGAAGGCGGGATGACCGACCGGGAGTACGTGGGAAATAAGCCCCTGGCTGATTTTATCAGGCACCTTCCCCGAATGGCTGTGGGAGGGGTAGCCAGTCAGTGTAAAAAAGATATTGATCTGCTGTCCTCCGAAGTTATGAAGGTTTCCTTCAGCGCTCCGGAAGGTTTTGACGATAACCTTAAATTTTTGCCCATAGGTATACCGGGTTACCCTCAATTACCCACGGATGATTATCATGAACGGCTGCTGATTGTATCACCTTTTCTTTCCGAAGAAATACTGAGCCGTTTTAAGGGTAAGGTGGAAAAAATATTGGTATCCAGAGAAGACAGCCTGGATGGCATAAACCCGGACACTTTGGAAAGTTATAAAGAAATTTTTATAATAGACGAACTGGCTGAGATTAGTGATTACTCCGAGGATGAGGATTATCCGGAAGGTTTTGCGGAAGAACAAAAAATGAACGGGCTACATGCCAAGCTTTTCATCGCGGAACATGGAAAAACGGTAAGGGTATGGACCGGATCGGCAAATGCCACTAATGCAGCCTTTAACGGTATTAACGTTGAATTTCTGGTGGAGCTGTCAGGTAGTAAAAATAAAGTCGGTATTGACCGTTTCCTTGGCACAGATGAAAAAACGGGATCCTTTAGGGATTTACTGAAGGTTTACAGGCCCCCCTGCGGCCCCCCAAATGAGCAGACTATAGGGAAAGCTTTGGAGGAGACACTTGAAAAGGTCAGGGCCAACCTAGTATCGGGTCTGAGCCTAAAGGCCGCTCCGAATGAAAGTGGTTTTGACCTGGAACTCTCAGCTATTAATGGTCTTAAGAGTATCTCCTGTGAGGGGCTGAAAGGGTTGTGCTGGCCCATTTCCATAAAACATTCCCAGGCCCAGTCATTAGACCCTCTTTTTACAGGGAAGCATGTGTTGTTTAAGGCCCTTTCTCCGGTGGGGGTAACCAGTTTTATTGCCTTCAACCTTTTTATTGAAGCGGGGGGTGTTGAGCGAACACTTAGTTTTGTGCTGAACCTTCCCCTGGAGGGCCGACCGGCTGAAAGAGACAATTTAATCCTGCAAAGCGTTATCAAAGACCGTAGCAGTTTTATAAGGTACATTCTTTTTCTACTGGCTGACAGTGATACCTCTTATGAACTGTCGGAACTAATCGGTTCCGGTAATAACGGCAAAAATGGAAATGGGAAAAGCTCCTTTAATCGTTTTCCCCTCTTGGAAGAACTATTAAAGGCACTGAGCAGGAATCCCGAAAAAATAGACTCCATAGCAAAACTTGTGGATGACTTAATGAAGTATCCGGAGGGTGAAAAACTGCTGCCTGAGGGTTTTAACGCAATCTGGAAGCCTATTTGTAATGCAAGGAGGGACAGTATTGCCAGTAGATAAGCTGCGCCCAAACCCCACTGAGATCCTTAAGGGCTTAAAAGATTTCCAGCGAAATACCGTGGAATATGTTTTTAAAAGGCTTTATCTTGATGAACAAACCGCCAGCCGATTCCTTGTGGCTGATGAGGTTGGGCTTGGAAAAACGCTGGTTGCCAGGGGGATAATTGCAAAGGCTGTGGATTACCTCTGGGACGAGGTTAAACGCCTGGATATTATATATATCTGTTCCAATGCTGAAATAGCCCGGCAGAATATAAGCAGGCTAAATATAACAGGGCAAAAGGACTTTTCTCTTTCATCAAGGATTACCCTTTTACCTATAAACCTTGAAAATATAAAAAGGAACAAAGTTAATTTTGTTTCTTTCACTCCCGGTACCTCCTTTGATCTACGCTCCCAGGGCGGGGTAAAAAAGGAAAGGGCCCTTATTTACCACATATTAAAAGAAGAGTGGGGTCTTGGAAACAGGAAAAGGTACATGAATGTTTTCCAGGGGGGGGCCGGTGACTCCTGGCCTGATTACCTGGCGGGCTTTCTTAACTGGAATAAAATTGACGAAGACCTGTCCGGAGACTTTGTTAATAAGCTGAATGCAAGGTCAAAGAGAGATGATGACACCGGAGTAAGAAATATTAAAATCCGTTTTGAGGAAATGGCTGAAAGCTTTGATGGCAGGAGAAAACAGTCAAACCAGGACTGGTACGACAGAAATAAACTTATTGGCGAGCTAAGGGAGATACTTGCCGAGAGCTGTATTACAGCACTGGAGCCTGATCTCATCATTCTGGACGAGTTCCAGCGTTTTAAACACCTACTTGATGGGGAAGATCAATTAAGCCAACTAGCCGGTTATTTGTTTAATTACAAGAAAGCAAAAACCGTACTGCTGTCAGCTACCCCTTACAAAATGTACACCATGCACCATGAGGAAGATGATAACCATTACGAGGATTTTATAAGGACTGCTGATTTCCTCTTTAAATCAGAGGATATGACCAGGAATCTGCAGCTATGTTTGAAAAATTACAGGAATGAATTGTATCAGGTTAACGGTAGCGGTCTGGATAATTTGTATAAAGCAAAGCAGCAAATTGAAGCTATTCTAACTGCGGTAATGACCCGTACAGAGCGGATGGGCTCAACTTTGGAGAATGACGGAATGGTCAGAGAGATAAGAAGAATTGACAGCCCCAGTGAAACCGAGCTTATTTCCTATGTCAGAATGGACAATGTTTCTCGTATCCTTGGAGCGGGTAACCCCCTGGAATACTGGAAATCGTCGCCATACCTGCTTAATTTTATGGAGAATTATAAAATTAAAAAAGAATTTGAGCTAAGGCTTGAAAATCAGGACAAACAGCTTTCTGACCTGGTAAAAGAGGTCTCCCAAAGCCTTCTTCCGTGGAAAACCATAATGAATTATAAAAAAGTCGACCCGTGCAATTCAAAGCTTCGCATGCTTATTGAAGATACCATCTCAAACGGGGCCTGGCAGCTTTTATGGATGCCTCCCTCTTTGCCTTATTACAGGCCGCAGGGTGTATATGCCGACCCAAAGTTGGACAGGTTCACCAAGGCCCTTGTTTTTTCTTCCTGGAATGTTGTCCCTAAGGTAATTTCCACCATATGCAGCTACGAGGCTGAGAGAAAAATGGTAGGGCTATTTGATAAAAAGGCCGAATACACCCGGGAGAGAAGAAGGAGAAGACCTCTATTACGGTTTGCCAGACAAGAGGGAAGACTTGCCGGAATGTCCTCCTTTACACTATTTTTTCCCTGCACCACCCTGGCCCAAAAAATTGATCCCTTTTCCATAGCGGCGGAACTATGTGATGGGAAGGGCATTCCCGACTATAATACTGTTTTTCAAAATATATCCTGCAGGATAAGGGGCTTATTAGAGGATTCCGGTGTTGATCTGCCCGTGGGCAGGGTCGCACAGGAGGATGAAAGGTGGTACTGGGCTGCACCAGTTATTTTGGACAGGCATTTTTACCCGGATATTATAAATGACTGGCTGGAGAAGAATGGTTCAGAATGGCGTGAAATGGTTAAATCAAGGCAGGATTCGGAAACAGACGGCGGTTTTGCCGATCACGTTGACGCACTTGAAGATTTTTTTGAAAGCCCTGCAGACCTGGGGCCGGTTCCCGGTGATCTGGTTGATGTTTTGACAAAAGCAGCTCTGGGTTCGCCGGCGGTGACAGCACTACGATCGCTAAATCGCTGGTGGAAGGGCTTTGACCCCTATGTGCTTTCGACCGCCGCCCAGATCGCCATGGGATTTCGTAACCTGTACAACCTCCCTGAGAGCATAACCCTGATAAGGGGCTTAAACGACAAAGAGTCATACTGGAAAAGGGTTATGGAGTATGGTTCGGAAGGAAACCTGCAGGCTGTCCTTGACGAGTATTTTCACGTATTATACGAATCTCTTAATTTAAGCAGTTCTCCCGATGATGAGGCAGTTAAAATGCTGGCAGACCATTTATATTCAGCCGTTTCCCTGAGGACGGTAAACCTTGATTTTGATGAAATTAAGCTGAACAGAAGAAATAGTGAGGTACTCAAAAAAAACCGAAGCTTACGCTGTCGGTATGCACTTCGTTTTGGAAAAGGTAAAAATGATCAGGACGACGAGGTTACCAGGCAGGACCAGGTCCGATCCGCCTTTAACTCGCCGTTCAGGCCTTTTATCCTCGCTACAACCTCCATCGGCCAGGAGGGGCTGGATTTCCACCAGTACTGTCATTCCATTTATCACTGGAATCTGCCCTCCAACCCCGTGGACTTGGAGCAAAGGGAGGGGCGCATCCACCGATACAAAGGCCATGTAATAAGAAAAAATGTCGCTCTAAAAAACGGCCTGGCGTGTCTTGCAGGAAGAAAGGCCTGTTTTGAGGACCCCTGGGAGGAGCTGTTCTCAATGGCTCTCGAACAAAGGGGCAGCGGGTTTAATGACCTGGTACCATTTTGGATTTTTGAAGTGGAAAACGGGTATAAAGTAGAGCGCCATGTACCCCTATTACCTCTCAGCCGTGACCTTGACCATCTGGAAGATTTGAAAAAGACATCGGCCGCCTACAGAATGGTATTCGGCCAGGCCAGGCAGGAGGATTTGCTAAACTTTTTGGTTTATGGTGTCGACGACAACAATCTTATAGATATCCTAAAACTTAAGATTGATTTGACGCCCAGATAAAATATCGCTATTTGAACAAACATAGATTTTGTTCTTTGTTCAATAAACTTCTTTGTTTTTCCAAATCTTCATCTAATGTGAAGATATTCATATATTTTCTAACAAACATGCGTCATAGGTCAGGATATAATTTTAGTTAGTTAATGTGGTTATTTCTAGGTTGGCAGCGATCGTTTAATTAGGAAAACATGTTAAATTGTGGAGATTATTATCAATCCTATCATTATTTTGGTTAAACAGATTAAGCAGGAAATTAATATGGGCGCTGTCGAATTTTAACTATTATATAAAATATAGTAACCAGGGATATAAGGTGTTTAAATTGCAAAGATATTCAGCTGCATTTACTTCCGAATGGTTATTGCAAAACGAAATGAGAATTGTACTTACATTAGAAAAAGAAGGAAAAAGTTGGACCGAAATAAAGAACCAGGTTGTGGAAAATAATCTTTTCCAATTGAAAAGGCAGGGAACTATAATCACTGCCTTAAAAAATATTAACCGAAGGCGGCAATTCCTTGATAGCTATCTTCGCCTTATGTATTTAAAAAATTCCCGACATGATCGACAGGCCATTTTGATGTACTCTTTCCTAAAATGCTATCGCCTGCCCCGGGAATTTGTACTGGAGATATTACGACACAACTGTTTAAGCCATAGAAACCTTGTGACCGCAGGTGAAATAATCAATTTTTTTGAATATAAAGCTGAACAAAGCCAGAAAGTTGGAAATTGGTCGCCGGAAACCAGAAAGAAACTGCGGCAGGTAATGCTGCGTATCCTGGTCGAGTGCGGCCTGCTGCAGACCCAAAAAGATTACTGGCGTATCACCCCTATTCCGACAAGTTCCAATTTGCGTGCCTATGTAAGTGATGAGCCAAAATACAGCGACTTTTTGGCCCTTTTGTTTAACTCTTAGAGAAGGAGATAAGGTATTGGACGAGTTGCAAAAACGGATGAACCATTTTGTTGACTATATTCAACAGTCAAATTTTCTCCAGAAAAAGGGATTAGGCAATGAAATACCGTACTACATCTTTGATTATGATCCCAGAAAAGAGCTGGTTATCCGGTCGTATATTCAGTTCGTCAAAGAAAGGGTTCAGCTTAACATTATTGAGATTAATCTTTACCATCTACTCCTGGAGCTATATGAAGAGGAAGTTGGTTTAGAGGCCTTACTTGAACTGGAGGCATCGGAAGGTACAAACGAGTTATACGACGCTCTAAAGCCTTCCCTTGAAGGAGGCAGGTTTGCTCAGGCAATTGCCGGAAAAGCCCAGGGTGCCGATGTGATTTTTTTGACAGGTGTAGGGAGCATTTATCCCATGATACGTTCTCATAACATTTTGAACCGCCTACACCAGTATATAACGGACATTCCGGTGGTGATGTTTTATCCCGGAAGCTATACGGGCTCCGAACTGAGTTTGTTCAACATCTTTAAAGATGACAATTACTACCGAGCCTTTCGCATCGGGCCTGCCAAATAGAGATGGAGAGAGAGGTATTTTGCTTTGAAAATTAAAGATTTATTCCAGAAAGACATTAAGCGGAATATTAACGGAGTTATTCAGGCAGGCCAGCTCGACGAAGAATCTATCTATATGGAGTTGGACGAATATGTAGTTACTGATGAGCTTATAGGTAACCTGGATACCTTTTATGGGCATTACATAGACGGCTTAAGCCAGCCCACAAGCAAGATGGGGGTATGGATATCCGGGTTCTTTGGATCCGGTAAATCCCACCTGTTAAAGATACTCTCCTACCTGATAAGCAATCGCACTGTAAAAGGCAAAGAGGCGGTGGATTTTTTCCGGGATAAAGATATTAACCCAGAGCTTTTACGTATGATTAATGCTGCAGCGGCCATTAGCAGTGATGCCCTGCTCTTCAACATTGATTCCAAAAGCGCCACCGGGGCGAAAAACGAAAAGCAGAAAATAGTTGACGTATTTTTAAAAGTCTTTAATGAGCACCTGGGTTACTCCGGTATGGCCTGGATCGCCGAAATTGAGCGCAACCTTGAGCGGGAAGGCCAATACCAGAAATTTAAAGATGCCTTTGCCAAAAGCGGCAGAGCGTGGGAGGAATCCCGGGATTATATATTAATCAAACAGAAAGATTTTATAAAGGCCATGCAAACAATTGGATACGACGAAGAAGTTGCCAGGACTTTCCTTAAAGGGATGAAAGACTCTTTTGAAATTACCTCCGAGAGTTTGGCCAAGCTTATTGCCCAGTACTGCCGCGGTAGGGGAAAAGATTACCGTCTAATTTTTCTGGTGGATGAAATTGGCCAATACATCGGGGACAACCGAGAATTAATGCTTAACCTGCAAACTGTGGTAGAAGACCTGGGCAACTACGCCCAGGGCCAGGTCTGGGTGATTGTCACCTCTCAGGAAAAAATTGACGCCGTAACCAAAGTGCGTGGGGAAGATTTTTCAAAAATTCAGGGGCGGTTTTCCACTCGCCTGAATCTTTCCAGCGCCAACACCGACGAGGTAATAAAACGTCGTCTGCTGGACAAGAAGCAGGTGGCTCAGGAGTCTTTGTGCCTGGACTATGAAGCCCGGGAGCAGTCACTTCGGAATATGCTGTCCTTTGACAGCAGCACCGGGGCCCTTCGCTCAGGCTTCAGGTCCTCCGGGGACTTTGTTGCCAGTTATCCCTTTGTGCCCTACCAGTTTGAACTTTTGCAAAGAGTATTTGATAAAATACGCGTACAGGGGGAGGCTGGTAAGCACCTGTCCAGGGGCGAACGTTCGTTGTTGAACGCCTTTCAGGAAGTTGCAGTTTTTTTAGATGAAGATAAAGTAGGCCGTTTGGCCAGTTTTGCCCATTTTTACGAAACACTGGAGAGCTTCCTGGACACGCCGGTAAAAAGCACCATCCACAAAGCTAAAAACAGAGACGGCATTGAACCTTTTGACCTGGATGTGCTAAAAACCCTATATATGATTAAGGGTATTGATGGCTTCCCGGCCAGCCCGGAAAATATAACCACACTGCTTGTAGACCATTTGGACGCCATAAAAAATGAAATAGAACGGCGTGTTACCCGCTCGCTGGACAAATTAATCCGTCACGTGCTTATCCAGCATAACGCCGACCATACTTATAGCTTTCTGAGCGATGAAGAGCAGGAGATTAACCAGGAAATAAAAAAAACCCCGCTGGACAATTCTAAAGTGCTGCAGGATATGACCAAGGTATTTTTCAATGATATCTACCCGCAAACCCGTTATCGCTATCCGGGGGGGCGTGATTTCGAGTTTAACCGCCGCTTTGACAGCCATACCCTCGGAGTGGCTCAGCACGCCCTGACTTTACAGGTTTATGCAGAATCTATTACAGATATGGAAGCACGGCTCAGATCTACCAACGGGGTTCTTGTGGTTCGACTCCCGGAGGACGGGCCTGGTTTTAGCGACCCCTTTGAATATGCGGTAAAAATTGCCACCTTTCTAAACCGTCGCAGTTCGGCAAACCTGACCAGGAACCAGGAACGGATAATTGATCAAAAGCGTGGGGAAATTAGTGACTTTGAGGTATTGGGAAGGGATGCCCTTAAAGAGGCATGCAGCAGGGCCACTTTTTACGTGGAGGGGCAGTCCTATACTTTTAGCGGAGAGCCCGGCGCCCAAATCGACAGGGCCTTTGAAATATTGGTCCGCAATACTTTTACCAAGCTTCATTACATAGACTACAAGCTGGAAGTAAAAAACGCCGCACAGCAGATTAAAGAATGGGCT
This sequence comes from Bacillota bacterium, assembly GCA_023481335.1. Classification (GTDB taxonomy): domain Bacteria; phylum Bacillota; class Desulfotomaculia; order Desulfotomaculales; family Desulfotomaculaceae; genus JAMCWI01. Next base: position 12,704 of record JAMCWI010000006.1, read on the forward strand.
TTAAATGGTATCCAGCAGCGTATTGACGGCACACTGCCCAATCAGCTGGCGCAGGAAGAAGTCCAGCATTACCTGGAAGAACAGCAGGAAAAGTATGTCAGGTCAACCATGAAAGCCCTTGTGGACCACTTCACCGGTGTTCCTTACGGCTGGATGGACTGGGATATTGCTGGAGTGACAACACTCTTGCTGAGGGAGGGGAAAATCAAGCTCTCCTACCTTGGAGAGCGTTTTAATAATACGTCACATGACTATATCCAGCGCCTCACCAGGGCTGCCGAGCGTGAAAAGGTCGTAGTTGAGCTGGAGGTGGCTATCACCCCGGAAGTCCGCAGGAGACTGGGCAGCATCATGCGCAAATACTTCGGCCAGCAGAGCATAGGAGACACTTACGAAGAAGTGGCGAAGGTTATTCGCGGGCAAGCCGGGGAGAAGATGCAAAAGCCCCTTAGGGAAATTCAGCAGAGGCGACGGCAGGAATTTCAGGATTTTCCCTATCCCGGATCAACTGATATTATGCGCTTGGAAGGAACCGTGGACGACCTGCTGTCCAGAAAAGAAGATGAGCAGCTGGTCAGCGGTCTACTGGACCTGGAGGACCAGTTGGAAGAGTGGTTTGAACAGCTGGATGATCTGAAGTCCTTCTATCTCGGCAAGGCCATTGAGCACTTTGACGGTGCTGTAAAGGTACTTCAGCAGCGGAAAACTGATTTGCAGAGCTCCCTTGATAATATAAAGCTGCAAACTATTAAACGTGAAATTGAAACCATTTTACGCAATGAAGATCCTTACAGGTTAATAAGCCGGCTGCCTGAATTACTGCACCGGTTAAATGAAGGCCTGCAAAAGGTTCTTAATCAGGCCAGGGAAAAATATCTGCCCGATCTTGAAAACATCCAGGCGGCTGTAGCGGAGATGGCAGCACATTATAATGCCGACCCGGAAATAGAGCTTATCCTTAAAAAGGGACAGGACAGCATCGGCCAGCAGATTTGCCAGTTTCAGGAGACTGATAGCATAACACACCTTATTGCCGTGCCCACCCTGGTTAAAAACGCTGCAGACCAAATAAAATCCCAGGTACAATATGTTTTGCAAAAAAGGAAACCAAAGCCGCCTACCGGAGGCGGAACCCCTATTAAAGCCAAAAAGCTGTTGTCCGGGGCAGACCTTCTCTCCCTAGCCCTGTCAGATCCGGTATTAGAAATAAGTAGTGAGAATGAGTTGGACCGGGTAATTGGCGATCTGCGGGAAAAGCTTCTTCAACTGATGGAAGAAAATATTCTTGTACTGCGTAAATAAAGGATAAAGGCTGGAGGAAGTAGCTGTGAACAAGACTGCCATTAAGAAGGTGGCTACCTTTGCCAGAAAAGAGCTTATAAACCAGGTGTCTTTAAGGGTCCAAAGCTTCGGCATTACCCCGGAAAGTACCGGGAAAATAGAGGTTGGAAGTGACTATGTAATTATCAGCGGCCGGCATTACCCTAAAAAATTGCTAAAACCCTTCGAGGCGCTGAAAAAAGAGATTGAAAAAAATGGCTTTGACCAGGTGGTGGAGGAAGCGGCCTACACCTGGTTTAACCGCTTTGTAGCACTGCGTTTTATGGAGGTTAATGACTACCTGCCTTCTAAAATAAGGGTTCTTTCCAGCCAGACACCGGAAAAGGTGGACCCCGATATACTCACCATATACCGGGAAGTGGACTTTCCCTTTGACGAGGCATATGTGCAGGAAAGGTTACAAAAGGGGGACAATGAAGCTGCCTTTCGTCACCTTCTGATCGCCCAGTGTAACCAGCTCAGCCGGATTATGCCCTTTCTCTTTGAAAAGTTCAACGATTACACAGAATTGGTCCTACCAGCTTCGCTTCTACATACTGACTCAGTAATTAGCTGTCTGGTTAATGAAATTGAAGAAGATGATTTTAGGGAAGTAGAAATTATTGGGTGGATGTACCAGTATTATATAGCCGATAAAAAGGATGAGATTTTTACTAAACTAAAGAAAAATATTAAAATCAAAAAAGAAGACATTCCTGCAGCGACCCAACTTTTTACACCTGAGTGGATTGTTAAATATATGGTGGAAAACTCGTTAGGACAGCTCTGGCTTGAGAGACATCCCGAATCATTGATAAAGGGAAAAATGCGCTATTATGTTGAACCCGCAGAACAGGTGCCAGAAGTCATTGCAAAACTTAACAGCCAAAAAAATCCTTACCTGAAGCTGGAAGAAATAAAAATTATGGATCCGGCTTGCGGTTCAGGCCATATGCTAGTCTATGCTTTTGACCTGTTGTATGAAATATATGAAGAAATAGGGTACCCCAAAAGGGAGATCCCCTATTCAATCTTAGAACATAACCTCCATGGTTTGGAAATTGATGACCGAGCCGCACAACTGGCTTCTTTTGTTTTATTCATGAAGGCTCGTTCCATAACAAGTCGTGTTTTTAATAAACCCCCTGAAATTAACGTTTTATCTATTAAAGAAACAAATCACCTGAAACATGAAAAGATTGCAAAAAAGTTAGCTGATGGGGATATAGAAAAATATGAGCAAATATATAGATTGCTGAAACTTTTTGTGGATGCCAAGAATTACGGGTCTTTACTTTGCCCGGAAAAAGATATTAATTTTGATTTTTTTGAGACAAGGATTGAGTTGTTATTAGAACAAAACACATCTCAATTATTTGAAATTACATATGATGACTTGATGTTAACAAAGCTAATTTTGAGACTGTCAAAAATTTTATGTAAAAAGTATGAAATCGTTTTGATAAATCCGCCGTATATGGGTGTAAAAGGAATGAATACTAAATTATATGAATATATTAAGGAACATTACCATTTAGCCAAATTAGATTTATTTGCAGCATTTATAATTCGCACATTGGCGATGACTGTGGCTAATGGTTATAATGCATCCATAAATCAACATTCATGGATGTTTCTTAGTGGATATGAAGAATTACGCAGGAAACTATTGGACACTACAACAATATCATCAATGATTCACCTTGGACCAAGGGCATTTGAGGAAATTGGTGGGGAAATGGTTCAAAGTACGGCATATGTTTTACGGCAAACTGCCATACTTGATTATAAAGGAACTTATTATCGACTATCACATTATAATACTACCTTTGACAAAGAATTATCTTTTTTGAATAAAGAAAATATATATGTTATTAGTCAATTCTCTTTCGATGATATTCCCAGCTTTTCTATTGCTTATTGGGCCTCTGATAAGGTGAGAAAAATTTTTAAATATTACCCTAAATTAGGTGAATTGGCTGAACCAAGACAGGGACTGGCTACATCCGATAATAATCGTTTCCTTAGATTATGGCATGAGGTCTCATGTGTGAAAATAGGGTTTAACTTGACTGATGCCAAAAGTGCCCAAAAAAGCAAAAAGAAATGGATCCCGTATAATAAAGGAGGAGAATATAGGAAATGGTATGGAAACCAGCAATATCTTATTGATTGGGAGAATGATGGTTATAGTGTTAAGGAGTATGCTGCTAGATTATACAAAACTTATACAAGAACTATAAAAAATATTCCTTATTATTTTCGTGAGGGGATAACATGGTCTGATGTCAGTATTGTTAATTTTGGCGCGAGGTATACACCTATAGGTTTTATATTTGATGTGAAAGGTTCAACATTATTCGTTGAGGAGAAATTGCAAAATGTAATATTAGCTTTTTTGGGGACCAAACTGGTTAATAGTTTTTTAGCTATGCTGAACCCTACGATGAGTTTTCAAGTGGGCAACTTAAAGGCTCTGCCCCTTTCTCCAAGTATAAGTAATAATATTGAAATACATCTTTTAGCTTCCGAGAATGTTATGATTTCTAAAACAGATTGGGATTCCTTTGAATTGTCTTGGGACTTCCAGAGCCATCCTATGTTGACGTATAAAAATGCAGAACTTTTAATCAACCAAGCTTATGAAAACTGGGTAGGACACTCTGAGTCTCAATTTAATCAGCTTAAGGCAAATGAAGAGAAGTTAAACCATATTTTTATAAAAATGTACGGTTTGGAGGACGAACTTACCCCAGAAGTGCCTGCTGATGCAATCACTATTAGCCAGGCTAACCGAGAGCGAGACACTAAGTCCTTTCTTTCTTATGCAATCGGCTGCATGATGGGACGCTATTCCCTGGATGTGCCCGGCCTGGCCTATGCTGGAGGAGAGTTTGACTGGTCCAAATATAAGCTATTCCGGCCAGATCCGGACGGTATCCTGCCTATCACCGACAAGGGCTATTTTGATGATGACATAATGGACAGACTATCTGAATTACTGAAAGTTACTTTCGGGGAGGATACACTGCAGGAAAACCTCTACTGGCTGGCCGAGTCATTAACCATTAAGAATAACGAGACACCGGTGGAGAGGCTGCGCCGCTATTTCATGGACGAATTCTACAAAGATCATTTGCAAACATACCAGAAGCGGCCTATCTATTGGCTATTTGATTCAGGTAAAAAGAAAGGTTTTCGTGCCCTGGTCTACCTGCATCGCTACAATTCGGAAACCTTGGCCAGAATGAGGCTGGGCTACCTGCAGGAAATGCAGGTCAAGTATGCCAATGAGGAGCAGTTGCTTATACAGCGTCTGGATCAGCCGACCTTAAACAGAGTGGAAAAAACCGCCGCCAATAAGCGCCTGGAAGAAGTCCGGGCCCGCCAGAGGGAGCTTGTTGAATACGATAAGCTCCTGGCAGACTATGCCAACCGGCGCATTCTTCTGGACCTGGATGACGGGGTAGTGGTGAATTACGCAAAGCTCCAGAAGCTACTGTCTGCAATAAAGTAAGTACAACTTTGGGGAAGCATGTATAGTGGTATATACTATAATAAGTAACGGTTATTGGTAATTAATGAAACTGTATCTGAGGTGAAGAAATTTGTTCAGCCAGCTCAGGTTTAAACGATTTAAAAGTTTTGCCGATGCAACTATGCCTGTGGAGCCAATAAATATTTTGATCGGAGCCAATGCCAGCGGCAAAAGCAATCTCATTGACGGATTGCAAATTTTATCCGGTCTGGCCACTGGCCGGGAACTGGTAGACATTCTTGACGGTATCAGGGGGCAGGAGACAGGTATACGGGGCGGCAGCAGGGGAGCACCAAGATACGACAGCACTTCCTTTGAGCTGGGCTGTTCCCTGGATTGTGAAGAGTACATATTGGATTATGATATTAAAATTGGTGTAAAGCCGAAGGTTTGGTTATTGAGTGAATCCCTATATAAAAAAGTGCACGGAACAAAGCAAAAAAGACAATCTGTTTACCGGACTTCAGCGCCAGATGAAAAAAGCGGCGATATCCAGGTGATTTACCATACAAACCATCCGGGAAGAAATCCGCAGGTGCCATTTTTGAGAAATTACTCCATCCTAAGTCAGATTCCCGGACGATTTCCGGCTGATTCCAATGTTGCACCGGAAGTAAGAAGATTTTTCAATAAAGTTTCCTCGGTCCTTAGGGGAATTCTTATTCTAAACCCTGTTCCCCATTTAATGAGGGATTATGTGCACAGCTCCAGAACCAGAATTGTGCCCACAGCCGAGAATCTCTCCGCAGTAATGGCTGAGTTGATAAAAACCAGTGATACAAAACAATTAATACTTAAATATCTCCAGGATTTTCCGGAACAGCAAATTGTGGATATCAAGGTCTTAGATACACCTACAGGGGATGTAATGCTTAGTTTTATAGAAAAATTTGGCAACTACTTAAAACCCATTGATGCCAGGGGTATGTCTGACGGTACACTCCGCTATTTATCGATACTGGCAGCGCTGGTAGGGGAAAAGCCCGGAACTACGGTGGTAGTGGAGGAAGTTGATAATGGCCTGCACCCCAGCAGGGCTTACAAACTTATTGATGCTTTAAGGGAGTTGGGCAAAAAAAGAGAAATAGAT
>JAMCWI010000130.1 GCA_023481335.1 Bacillota bacterium
TACTAAGGTCTTTATACCACAAAAAACATTAAGAAAAAGAAGGCAGTTGCCTCCCCGGCAGCTACCTTCTTTTTTGGTAATTATCCCCAATAGGGGTCTGACCCCTATTCGATGGGCTTGTCATAGAGACTTCTGCTAAATATTTTGGCTTTCTCCTCATCGAATAAATGATCAATTTCATCAAAGCCAAGTCTTTTTAGCAGGGCCAAGACATAGCGGTTATCTGCCGGTGTTAAGTTGGCGGCTGCCTCCCCGTAGCGATTGACCAGTTCTGTTCCTTGGCCGGGGTCTATTAAGACATGGGGGCCACCCACACAACCGCCGACGCAGCCCATACCTTCGTAGAAATTGGCGGTGATTTTACCATCCAGGGCATCTTGCAACATTCGGCGGCATTCTTTCACGCCGTGGGCCTGGATTGACTTGATCTGGATTTGCTTGTCCGGTCGGATTCTCTTTAAGGTATCTGCAACCGCCTGGCTAACACCGCCGGTTCTGGCATAAATTCTGCCGCCTGTGGAGGAGTGCTCTTTTTCGTCTGCCTGCATCTCCGAGGGGTTAATGCCCACAGCCTCAAAGATTTGCTTTAATTCTTTAAAGGTAATCACCACATCCACAGCATCCCGCACATCCGGTTCCTTGGCCTCAGCCTTCTTGGCTATGCAGGGCCCGATAAAGACCACCTTGGCATCGGGCTGCAGCTTTTTAACTCCCCGTCCGCAGGCCACCATGGGAGAAACCGAAGGGGTGATATGGGACGCCAACCGGGTATAGACCTTCTTCACCATGGACACCCACACGGGGCAGCACATGCTGGTCAGCACAAAATCACCTTCCTTATGTACGTGGGCATCAAACTCCAGTGCTTCCCTGAAGGTTAAAATATCTGCAAACAAAGCCACCTCCACCATGCCGTAAAACCCCAGCTGTTTGAGGGCAGCCCTCACTTGGCCAGGTGTCACCCGGGGGCCAAACTGACCAATGAAAGCCGGTGCAATAATGGCATACACAGGGACTTTGCGGTTTTTTAACACCTCCACCAGGGGGATAAATTCTTTTTTATCCACCAAGGATTCATGTTTGCAGGTCCCCACGCATTGCCCGCAATCGTCGCAGGTATTGCCGTTGATGACGACATTCCCCTTTTCATCCCGCTCAATGGCTTCCATCAAGCAGGAAACCTGGCATCCCTCTTCCTCACAGCCGCAGCTGCATTCCTTTACTTTAAAAACAACTTTGCCGAGATCGCCGCCGCCGGTGGCATATTGGATATATTGCTCAACATCCCCGTCCCCCTGCTTTTTCAGCTCCTCTATGCCTTCCTTCAGCTTTCCGTCATAGGCAGATTTTACCAAGTCTTTAAATATTTCATCGTAGGTTAAATTTGTCACGGCAGCCTCCAAGTATCAATAGATTATCCCTATTTTACCACTAAAAAGTAATACTATGACTGTACAGCCATAGTATTACACAATTTATTTCACCTCTGACCAGAGTTTATCCAGGCCTAACTCAGCCAGTCTTTGTTCGGTGGGGATGCCGTTGGCATCCCAGCCCATCAGTTCTTAAAACTAACAGCCGGTGGCTGAATTATAGTTGGGCAATTGTACTACAGGAAGGACCGTCCCCTGTGGCAGGTAGATACTCTTTTAATAAGTCCAGTAAGGATACCAGGGTGGGTGAAAGCCATTTATCTTTGTGGTAAACCACCTGTGTGTACATGTTGATTCCCGGTCCAACCCAATGAAGATCTGCCATCCTGTTATGTTGTAATTCTATTTCCACGGCTGCCCTGGGCAACAGTGCAATACCGAGACCGCCGGCAGTGAATTGTTTAATGGCCTCGATGCTGCCGAATTCTAACGTGGAATGAGGCTGTATCCCTGCTTCATTAAGAATCTTTTCCAAGGCTGCCCGGTAACTACAACCGCGCTCGGTAAGAATTAAGCACTCATCTTGAAGATCGCCGGGCTCAATATACCCTTTCCGTACAAGACGATGCTCGGTATTGCTAACAATCACCATGGGTTCTGGCAGAAAAGTTACTGAAACCAGGTCAGTCGCCGTAATCTCAGGATTAAGAAAGAAAGCTATATCAATGGTGTTATCTCTCAGCCAGCGATAAAAGTCAGCCGAGGCACCAAGTTTAAGGATCAGTTTAATCTGGGGGTATCGTTTGCAGTATTCTTTAAATAGCATAGGCAATCTAAAAACACATAAGGATTCCGCTACGCCAATGGTGATGGTTCCATGAGGAACCGCTGATGTTGCCAGCGCATCCTTCGCTTCAGAAGATAATTTTAAAATTTGATTTGCGTACTGTAAGAGTTTTTCTCCATCCGGTGATAAATAAACTCGTTTCCCCAACCGTTCAAACAGTTTGGTGCCAAACTCATCTTCCAGCAAACGTACCTGTGCCGTAACATTTGATTGCGCATAACCTAGCAATTCGGCTGCCCGTGTGAAGTTGCGCTCCCGGGCCACAGTACTAAATATTTTCAACTGTCTTAATTCCACTGCCTTGCCCCCTAATAATTCATCAGTTAAATTGATTAATTTAATAAAAACTATCTATTTTTTTACCACTTGCCTATATGATACAATGGGCAGCAAATGAAGTCTAGGCATAGGAAAAGAGAAGAATAAAAGAGGTATACCCATGTCGAACAATCGCGTCTACTTTATAATGGTTTTAGCGGCCCTATTTTGGTCCGGTGCATTTATAACTGGCAAAATGGCGGTACTACAATTCCCGGCCTTTGCCTTAACCTTTTGGCGCTTTTTCTTTGCCTTGCCCTTTATCTTTCTGATTTTGTATATACGGCAGCCGGGCAACTGGTTACCTAAAAAAGAAGAATGGCCACCCTTAATTTTCTTGGGTATACAGGGTACTTTTTTATATCACGGCCTGTTTTTTTTAAGTCTGAAATATACCACTGCCATAAACTCTTCACTGATTGGTTCCACCAATCCAATGGTTACTGCCCTCTTAGCGATCCTTCTTTTCCATGAGAAGTTTACTCCCTCCCGGGCGGCAGGGATTTTACTCTCTTTCTTAGGGGTATTCCTTACCGTTACCAACGGCAATTGGAGTGAAGTGGCTCGCCTGCATTTTAATACAGGAGACATCATTATGTTTGTTGCGGTGTGGTGCTTTGCCTTTTATAGTTTGTTTAGCCGCAGGATCATGCAGAAATACCAGCTTTCCCCGTTGACCGTAACGGCCTATACCTTTCTCGTTTGCACAATTGTTTCAATTCCCTTTGTCTTGTGGGAAAAACCTATGACTTACTTACCGTATACAACCACTGGTGGCTGGTTATCAATCCTCTATATGTCTATATTTGCTTCGGTGCTGGGGTATTTGTTCCAGTTAACGGCCATTCAAAAAATCGGGGCACCTAAGACGGCTATTTTTATAAATTTGGTTCCGGTCTTTACCATCGTTTTCTCCATCCTTATTCTCGGGGAAACTTTTAGCTGGTTTAAATTTATGAGTGCCTGCATGATCATTACCGGAGTATATATCACTTCCAGACCGGAATCGAATGCTAGTAAAAGAGTCACAAACAGTCCAGAAGCCCTAAGTACCAGTAACAGATAAAACCCTGCGGATATCCGCAGGGTTTTATATCTACAAGCTAAGGAAGGTGCCAAGGGGACGTTTCGTTTGGTACGCACAAAAAGTGCCAAACGAAACGTCCCCTTGGCACCCCCCTACTTTTTACTTTTGCGTTTCGTTTTCTTGCCCTGGCCTACAACCTAAATGCG
>JAMCWI010000148.1 GCA_023481335.1 Bacillota bacterium
ACTGAGACTGGTAAATACATTTCTATCCTACATGCCGGTCGGTAATTGGTTTGCTATCCGACATTTACGGCTGGCATGCAGTTTTCTATCCGACACTGGCGGCCGGTTTTCCGCCGTCAAATAGCGTTGGCGTCAACAGACTAAGTCATTCATCCCGCCTTACCTCCTCCGGGGCTTATTCTTCACTTTCCCAAAACGATTTGCTATATTCAGTACGGCCGGTTTTGTCTTTGTGTTTTTCTTGAAATGCTTTGAACTTAACTTCATCTTCCGGTGTGCGGTTTTCCATGAGTTTTAAGCCACGCTCATATTCCTCGCGCTCTTTTTTGTACTCATCTGATTCAAGCCAGGCCCGACCTACACGATGCTTGATCAAAAATGCTTTGTCCTCGTCGGAAAGGGGCGGGCTAGCGGCTTCCTCTCTAAGTAATTGCTCAACTTTTTTACTTTCCTCTTTGCGAGAATAAGTGTCCATAAGTAATGTAAAAAGCTCAGCACCTGTAATTGGTCCTTGATTTGTGTACATAAACTCATCCAACAGTTTAGAACTTGGCCCCCAGACCTCTTCTTCCGCTGCCTCCTGAGCCATGCGCTTTATAATCATATTTTGCATAACAAGCCAGACGGGGGTATTTAAACCCTTTGCGTAAGCCTCAATTTTATTAAAGAAAACCTTGTCAAACCCCATCAACATCTCTACAGCTTTTACAATAAATGACGCTCTCGATGTACCGTGTTTTATGGCTGCCTTGTCAATTTCTTCCAGGCTCATATGCCCCGGCAGCTTGGCTGACAGAAATTCATTTTTAGGGCCACCCTGCTTCAAAGCGCGGATTGTTTCTTCACGTGTAAGCCGATCGGTTCTTTTTTGTTCCTCTTGCTGTTTCGCCATCCATTCAATATTCTTGTCATTTGTCATTTTTTGATCACACCCCCATTTATATTCTAAACAACATTATACACAACAATTTACACAATGCAATACCCTTTATAAAAAATTTAAAAATATTTTTCTACAAAATAAAAAAGCAGGGCAACCCCCGCTTAAAAGTTTTACTGTCAGATTACTGTCAAACGCCCCAAAAGGAAAAGGCCCCGATCCCTCGGAGCCTTGGTATTACTGGTGGACCTAAGGGGACTCGAACCCCTGACCTCCTGAATGCGAACCAGGCGCTCTCCCAGCTGAGCTATAGGCCCATATATATTTTTTCAAGCAAAATATATGTTACCACAACGTCGCTGCTATTGCAAGGTAAAAACGAGCAGGTAAAATTGAACAGTCCTTAAAACCTTATCTACTGGCCGGCGGGCGCCTCGTCCGGCAGGTCCATAGTAATGCGCCCGAGTTTTCCTTCCCGGAATTCCTTTACCAGGATTGACGCCGCCCTGGTACGGTCAACGGCGCCGCCTGCCACGAAACAACCCCTCTTTAAGCCTATCTCCTCCAGCAGTACCTCGCCCCCGGCAGGCAGCTCGTCCAGGTGGTACCGCTCACGCAGCCTTTCCGGGTAGTGTCCCGCCAGCCATTCGGCAAGCCCCACCGAGACGGCGTAAAAGTCGAAAACCTCTTCTTTTATCGCGCCGGTCACCGCCAGGCGAAAGGCTGCCTCTTTGTCCTCCAGCTTGGGCCAGAGGATGCCGGGTGTATCCATTAATTCCAGGTTGCCGGCCAGGCGGATCCACTGCTGTCCCCGGGTAACGCCGGGTTTGTCGCCGGTTTTGGCCGCTTTTTGGCCGGCCAGCTTGTTTATAAATAAAGATTTGCCGACGTTCGGTATGCCCAGGATCATGCAGCGGACCGCCCTTCTCCTTCGTCCGGACGCCACAAGCGCCGACATTTTCAGTTCGGCAAGCTGCTGCACGAGCGCCGTCACTTCCCGCATCCCCCGCCCCTGCAGGGAGTCCACAGCTGCTGACTTATAGCCCGCCGCGGAGAAAAAATCCCGCCAGCGCTTAGTCGCCGCCGGATCCGCCAGGTCGGACTTGTTCAATACAACCAGCCGGGGCTTTTCTCCGGCGATACCGTTAATGTCCGGATTCCGGCTGGAGGATGGGATGCGGGCATCCAGCAATTCGATGACCACATCCACCAGTTTGAGGTTTTCTTTCAATAACCTCCTGGCTTTGGCCATATGCCCCGGATACCAGTGGATATCCATATCATGCACCTATTTTAAAAGAATGCTTACCCGGCAAGACTTACGCGAGGGGGAGGCCAGTAAATAAACAGAGCTTTACCCACTATTAAATCCCTGGGCAGAAACCCCCAGACACGGCTGTCGTCGCTGTTATTGCGGTTGTCACCCATCATGAAGTAGCTGTTCGGCGGCACCGTGACCGGGCCAAAGTCAGCGAACCTCAGGCCTTTAGGCAGGTAGTTCTCCGGTACCTGCTCCCCGTTGATGTAAAGCTTGCTGTTTTTTATCGCTACTGTTTCGCCGCCTTTGGCGATAAGTCTCTTTACGAAATTTCTTTTCGTATCGAGGGGGTATTTAAAAACTACTATGTCCCCGCGCTGTGGTTCCTTGACACGGTAATTCAGCTTGCTTACTATTATCCTGTCATGCTCTCTTAAAGTCGGTTCCATTGAGCCTGACGGAATGTAGAAGGGCTCTATGACGAAGAGCCTGATCAGCACAGCCAGCAGTACCGCTACTATTACTGATTCCATGGCCTCGCCGAATACCGACTTTTGGCGTTTTACAGAGGGTTCTTCCACTGAATAATCCATCTCTCTTCCTCGTGGGGGATTGAAAGAAAAAGGGACTGTTCCAGTCCCCTGTTATTGCCGCTTGTCCTGGATCCGGGCTGCCTTGCCGCGCAGGCCGCGCAGGTAGTAAAGCCTGGCCCGGCGTACCTGGCCTCTCCGCATAACCTGGATTTTTTCAATTTTCGGGCTGTGAATGGGAAAAGTCCTTTCCACGCCCACACCGTAGGAAACCCGCCTGACGGTGAAGGTTTCACCCAGTCCGCCACCCCTGCGCCTGATCACGACGCCTTCAAAGACCTGTATGCGCTCCCGGCCGCCCTCGACAACCTTTACGTGTACCCGGACAGTATCGCCGGGCTGAAATTTAGCAGTATCTTTTTTTACCTGCTCACTTTCAATCGAATGAATGAGGTTCATTTTGCGTGCTACCTCCTTCCTTGATTATCATAAAAAATTTAATTAAAGGGCTTTTTTCACTCACAAAGTTGATTATAACACAAAGTAAGCGGCGCTGCAATAATTTCCTCCCTTTAAGGGCCGCAGGGAAAACACTGTTACCGGCCGGTTTTTAACGGAATCTTCAGTCTTGTTTTAGTTTCTCCAGCTCGCCGGACAGTTCAACCAGCATTTTTTTATCTTCACAGGTCAACTCCACCCGGGAGAGCAAATCGGGGCGGCGCTCCAGCGTCCGCAGAAGCGACTGCCTCCGCCGCCAGCGCCTTATCTCTTCGTGATGGCCGCTTAGAAGGATGTCCGGTACACTAAGGCCCCGGAACTCCCTTGGCCGGGTATAGTGAGGGTGTTCCAGCAGGCCGCAAGAAAAAGAATCTTCCTCCGCGGAAGCGGGCTCTCCGAGGACACCGGGAACGAGGCGCGCCACGGCGTCAACCACTACCATGGCCGGCAGTTCACCGCCCGTAAGGACGTAGTCCCCGATCGATATTTCATCCGTGGCATATGGCCA
>JAMCWI010000074.1 GCA_023481335.1 Bacillota bacterium
TGACGAACCAATACCGCTCCTTTTTATTTACTGCATAAAATGCATTTTTACGCTCCAAAGTTCTGCCTAATGTTGAATTATTAGAATTGCTTACCTTTTCTTACACATTTTTTAGCCATTTTTTTCCTTGAGGTAACAGAGGCTTTCTTCCGCTTAACAATTTCCTGTTATTATAACAGTTGTATTTTAAAGTCTTTTGGTTAAAGAAAAGGCGGGCAGGCGAAAGGTACATACGGGGGTGTAGGATTTGAAGCCCAAAGCATGGTTTTTGTTAATCGGGGTTGTATTGTTGGTGGTGGGTTCGATCTGGATCTGGAAAGTTCATGCCGGTGCTTCGCAGGACGTGCTTTCCATTTACGCGGCTGAAGTACGAGAGAAACAAATTTCCAAAGAACTGGAGAACAGTGGTACGGTGGAAATGGAGAACGTATATCATATCACTGCCAGAGTTTCAGCTCCTGTCAGTAAAGTTGCAGTGCAGGTGGGACAAGAGGTCAAGGCGGGACAATTACTGGCCCAACTGGATGTGGATGATTACCATTTTGAAGTGGAACGTTATCAAGCACTGGTAAATGAGGCCTTGGCAAACTTGGAAGTGGCCGGTTCCGGTGCAGGGGTCCTGGAAACTGCCGTTATGGAGGAAGCAGGCCCTCAGCGGGTGACAGCGTTGGAGCAGTCCCGGCGGGATTTGGAGCGTCTTGAGACACTTCTGGCCGCCGGGGCCGTTACTGTACAGGAGGTTGAAAAAAAGCGGCTGGAAGCCGCACAGTTGAAAGCAAGTGCCCAGGCCCTGGAAGCTAAGCTGCAGGAGAGCCGAACCGGGCTGGCGAAGGCGAAGCAGCAGGTTGCCTACGGGCGGGTGACAAGCCCGGTAGCCGGTTATGTGCTGACCAAGGAGGTGCAGCCCGGGCAGACGGTTTCCCAAGGCATGCCTATGTTCACCCTTGGCAAAAACAGTGACCTGGTGGTAAAAGCAGAAATACCGGAAAGCAGGTTATGGGCCATAGAGGTCGGTAAGGAAGTTCAAATAACCAGTGATGCTTTGCGGGGGCGGGAATACCGGGGAGTCGTAAAACGTATTGCGCCGGTGGCAAATGAGGATTTATTAAGCAACGAAGAGGCCACCTATGATGTAACCATTATGCTTCCCAATGTGGTTTGGCAAGAGGTGCGGCCCGGTATGAATGTAAAGGTTCGCTTTACCGCCAGTTCCCCCAGGGCCCTGACGATTCCTGCGGACGCCCTGGTTGAAAGGGAAGGACAAGCCGGTACTCCGCTGGTTTGGGTTGTAGAAAACGGCAAAGCGCAGTCCAGAGAAGTGCGGTTGGGTTTGCAAACAGAGCAGGCGGTAGAGGTGGTTCATGGGCTGCGTACAGGGGAAAAGGTGGTCCTGTCGCCTCCGGTTGATTTAAAGGAAGGCTCACCGGTACAGATGCAGGGTGCCAAATAGGTGTCGGAGCAAAATCAGGAATTTAAGAGCTGCGGATGATGGCCGTTCTGCAGCGGGGGCACGAAGAGATGGGAGAGAGTATGGACAGAGAAGTGGTTATGGATGTTCAGGGACTGGTCAAGACCTACGGCGATTTTGTGGCTGTGAATGGGGTAGATTTTCAAGTTCACAAAGGAGAGGTGTTTGGCCTTTTAGGCCCCAACGGGGCGGGCAAGAGTACCCTCATCGGTATGCTTACCTGTGTATTGGCTCCCACCAAGGGAAAGGCGACCTTGATGGGCTTTGATTTGGCCAGCCGGCAAGAAGACATAAAAAAAGTTGTAGGGTTGGTTCCCCAGGACCTGGCCCTCTATCAAACTCTTTCGGCTCGAGACAACCTTGCTTTTTTCGGTGCCCTGCACGGGTTAAAAGGGGGCCGCTTAAAAGAACGCATCAAGGACGTTTTAAATGTCGCCCGGTTGGAAGAATGGGCGGATCGCCCTGTTAAGACATATTCCGGCGGTATGAAAAGAAGGCTCAACCTGGCCATCGGTCTGCTTCATGAACCTGCCATCCTTTTCCTTGATGAGCCCACGGTGGGTGTGGATCCCCAGTCCCGCAATCACATTTTTGAGTCGATCCGCCAATTGATTGAAAAGGGTTTAACGGTTTTTTACACCACCCATTATATGGAAGAGGCCCAAAGCCTTTGTCATCGGGTAGGGATTTTTGACCGAGGACAGCTTGTGGCACTTGATACACCCAAAAACCTGATTCAAAATGTGCAAAGCCGTACATTGGAAGTGGGGGTACTGGTCCTGCCGCCGGGGGTGTTGGAGGAAACCCGAGCATTGTCAACGGTGGAACAGGTGCTGTTTGAAGAGAACATTCTTTATATTACCGCCGCGGATGTTCCGACGGCTGCGGTACATGTACTGAGTTTATTGAAAGAAAGGCAGGTTTCGGTGACATCTGTCAACACGCCGGAGGTTAATCTGGAAACCGTCTTTTTAAAATATACCGGCAAAACATTGCGGGATTAATGAGGAGACGAAAGCTCATGAAATTTCGGCATATTGCCTTTAACGACTTAAAAATTTTCAGCCGGGATATTCCCGGTCTGCTGTATCTTTTCATTACTCCCATTGCAGTTATCGCCATTGCCAGTTTCGCTCTTTCAGGTCTATGGAATTCCAGTACGGCAGTTTTCCGTATACCCGTCGTTCAGTTGGATGACGGCGACCTGGCTAAAGAATTCATGGAGCGGCTGCAGCAGGTGGAGGCCTTAGAACTGGAAACCAATTATATCGAAAACGGACGGCGCTATCCCATGACCGAGGAACGTGCCCGTAAGATGATTAAAGAACGTAAGGCAGCCATTATCATTCCCGCTGATTTTACCGAACGCATCCGAACAGGCAGGCTGGCTAAAGTAATCGTACTAGAGGACCCGGTTGACCGGGTGGTGCCCAGTGTAGTAGGTGACATCACCCGGAGCATCGTAAACCGCTTCAACACCATGAGTGCCAGTCTGCAGAGTTCCCAAAAAACGGCTAAAGTGATGGAGAGCAACATCATGCTGCAGGGAGGCAGTGTAGACCCCAGGCCAGCCCTGCGGAGCGGTGCCAAGGTAGCGGAAGCTTTGGTGGAAGAGCCGCCGGTCATTGTAGAATCTAAAGAAATCGGCGGAGTTGGTCGCAAGGTTACACCCTTTGAGGCCAATGTGCCGGGTTATGCGGTCATGTTTATCTTATTTGGCACCACCGGCGCTGCGGGTTCTCTGCTCCAGGAAAAGGAAGAGGGCACGATTCGGCGTCTGCTGACCATGCCCGTATCCAGAGCATCCATTTTAGGCGGCAAGATGACGGCGTACTTCTTGCAGGCCCTAGCCCAGGCCATCATCTTATTTGCTGTGGGACACTTTGTTTTCGGCATGTGGCTGGGTAACGATTTGGCGGCCCTGGCCCTGGTCATCCTGGCTACTTGTTTTGCGGCCACCGGTCTGGGAATGCTGCTGGCCTCCCTCTGTCGAACCCGCTCACAGGTTACCGGTATTTCAGTGCTGGTGGTTTTAGCCATGTCTTCCTTGGGAGGTTCCTGGTGGCCGTTGTATATCGTTCCCGAGTTGATGCAAAAGGTTGCCCATATTACCCTGACGGCCTGGGCCATGGGCGGGTTTAACGCCCTGTTGACGTACGGGGGGGGGCCTTTCGGATGTGGTAAT
>JAMCWI010000090.1 GCA_023481335.1 Bacillota bacterium
ACATTATCCAATGTTTTTATCAAATTGATAACAGGTAAGCCATTACACAATTTTATTAATCGTTTTAGGTGTAAAGATGGTACTTATAAGTGGTTTTCATGGACATACATGCCCTCTGTTGAAAGAAGTTTAATGTACGCTGTTGCTCGTGACATTACTGAACAAAAACTATCTGAACAAAAACTGAAATTAAACGAGATGCGCCTTGAGGCTCTTCTTAAATTAAGTGAAATGGTAAATTATCCCTTAAAAGAGCTTGCTGATTTCACCCTTGAAGAAGGTATAAAACTTACCGTCAGTAAAATCGGCTGGTTAGGTTTTTTAAATGATGATGAAACTACTATAACCATGCACACATGGTCAAAGTCAGTAATGGATGAATGTACTATCATCGATAAACCTCTTACATTTCTAGTTGACGACGGAGGGATTTGGGCAGAACCCATACGTCAACGCTGTCCTATTGTAATAAATGACTATGATTCATATAAAGGTTTTTATAAAAAAGGATACCCAAAAGGGCATACCCCTTTATTACGATTATTAGTGTTTCCTCTCTTTGAGGGTGAACGTATTGTTGCGATAGCGTTACTTGCAAATAAGGAATATGATTATGACGAATCTGATGTTAAACAGTTAACCCTATTGATGGATGGGCTATGGAAGATTGTCCTTCGAAAACAGGCTGAAGAAGCTTTACACTTATCAGAGGAACGCTTTTACAAAGCTTTTCAGTCAAGTCCTGTTCTGAAATCAATCTTCAAATTATCGGACAGTACATACATTGATGTTAATGATGCTTGGGTAAAAATGTTCGGGTACACTCGTGATGAAGTAATAGGTCGAACTCCTCAACAAATAGGCTTATGGGTTGATGCAAGAGAATTTGAGAAATCAAGAAATAAACTTATACTAAATGGTTTCCTCCAAAACGCAGAAGTAAAATTACGAATAAAATCCGGTGAGGTTAGAATAGGTTTAGTTTCAGGTGAATATATTTTTTTGAACGGAGAAAAATGTATATTGACCGCAATCGTTGATATTACTGAAAAACGCATATATGAACAGGAAATATCCCGATTAGACCGGCTGAATCTTGTTGGTGAAATGGCGGCCGGGATAGGGCATGAAATTAGAAACCCTTTAACAACAGTCCGTGGATTCCTCCAGTTGCTGGGAGGAAAAGACGATTGTGCAAAATATAAAGGGCATTTTGACTTGATGATTGATGAGCTAGACCGTGCTAATTCGATTATCACTGAGTTTCTATCACTGGCAAAGGACAAAATGGTAGATTTGAAGGTAACAAATCTAAATAACGTCCTTAAATCTTTATATCCGTTAATTCAGGCGGATGCAATCAAGACTGGTATTAGCGTTTTTTTGATATTGGAAGAGATCCCAAACCTCCTTCTTGATCAAAAAGAGATTCGGCAAGTCATCCTGAATCTTACTCGCAATGGGATACAAGCCATGCCGCATGGTGGAACTCTTACAATTAAGACTTTCACCAATAACGAAGAGGTGTTAATGTCCGTATCCGATCAAGGCGAAGGAATTCAGCCTGAAGTTCTTGAAAAGATTGGGACTCCCTTTTTTACAACGAAGGATAGCGGTACCGGTTTGGGGCTGGCAACCTGTTACAGCATTGCGGCAAGGCATAAAGCTAAGATTGAAGTGGATAGTAACGAAACGGGAACAACATTCTCTGTCATATTCAAAACTTCTAAACATTACGTCCGGGAGTGAATTGAAGGTTGCCCTGCCTGATAATGGTATCGTGTCACGGCCGGCAATTAACATATACAAAAATAAAGCATAGAAGGTGGTTGTGGTGAATAGGATGTTTTCCGGGGGTGAAACCATGGTTAAAAAACACTGGATGCTGCCGGAGATCTGCCACTGCAAGTCCGGAAAGTGTATTTGGTCCCGGGCAAGACCTTAAACTGCCCTTTATTGTTTTATAACTTCAAAATTGCCTATAAAAAAGCGGCGGCACATATTCGGTCGTCAGCAGTCGGTAATTGGTTGTCAGATTATCTGTTGGAATTCGCCCTTGGCGAATTCCTTCACCTCTGACTACCGGCGACCGACTAATGAATACCGATAAGGCCGCCGCTTCCCTTTTATTATACAAGGCCTTTTGTTTCCAAACATGTAATCAACGTCCCCAGGAGATACTAATTTTAACATCCAAGACCTTAGATGGAGACTGACGACGTGTCAAAGGCAGAGATTCGCTTGCTTAACAGGCTGGCCCGGTCATACGGGGTGGAAACGGCCTTCCGCGACTCCCGGGGGGAGCGCCGGCATGCCGGGCGCCACTCCCTGCTGGCGGCGCTCCGGGCGCTGGGGGCGCCGGTGGAAGGCCTTGCCGGTGTCCCGGACGCGCTCCGGGAGAGAGTCCAGAGCGAATGGCGGCGCTTAAGCGAGCCGGTGGCTGTTTCGTGGGGCGGAAGGCCGGTCCTGCTCGAACTGCGCCTTCCGGCGGCAATAAAAAAAGGTCCGGCAGCCTTCAGGCTGGAGTTGGAAGGTGGCAGGGCGCTGCGCTGGACCCGCTCCCTTTCCCGCCTGCCCCTGGTCCGGACAGTATCGGTGGAAGGCGCCGGCTACGAGGTAAGGCAGCTTGCCCTGCCTACGGGCCTGCCCCCGGGATACCACCTGCTCACGCTCGAACTGCCGGAACTTCCGGGCGGCGCCCATAAAGTGCTGATTATCTCAGCCCCGCTCCGGGCATTCACCCCTCCGCCCGGGACGCCGGGCCCCTCCTGGGGGGTTTTTCTCCGCTCTCCCCCCGCCAGCGGCAGTAGGAGCTGGGGGGCCGGTGATTTCACCGACTTGGAAGCCCTGCTGGACTGGGTCCGCGGGCTCGGCGGCGATCTGGCCGGGACCCTCCCGCTCCTGGCCGCCTTTTTGGACGAACCCTTTGCCCCGGGCCCCTACGAACCGGTCAGCCGCCTGTTCTGGAACGAGTTTTACCTTGATCTGGCCCGGGTTGAAGAATTGAAGGTGGAGCCAAAAGCGCGGGAGCTGTTGAACTCGCCTGGCTGCCAGGATGAAATAGCCGCCCTGCGGGCCGCCCCCCTGGTCGACTACCGCCGCGGGACGGCGCTAAAACGCAGGGTCCTGGAACTTTGCGCGCAAAAATTTTTCGCCGGGGACTCCCGGCGGCAGGCCGGATTGCGGCGCTGGGCGGCGGAGGACCCCGCCGCGTCCGACTACGCCCGCTTCCGGGCCGCGGTCGAGCAAAGGCGCGCCGGGTGGACGGCGTGGCCCGGCCCGATGCGGGACGGTGTCTTGCGGGACGGAGACTTCGACCCGGAGGCGGAGCGCTATCATCTGTATGTGCAGTGGCTGGCCCGGGAGCAGCTCGGGGAACTCTCCGCAAGGGCCGGGCAAAAAGGCCGGGGACTTTACCTTGACCTGCCCCTCGGGGTCCACAGGGAGGGTTACGACGTCTGGCGCGAGCGCTCCGCCTTTGCCCTTGAAGCCGGCAGCGGCGCGCCACCTGATTCTTTTTTCACCCGCGGCCAGGACTGGGCCTGCCCACCACTCCACCCGGAGAAACTACGCCAGCAGGGCTACCGCTACTACATCGACTGCCTGCGCCATCACCTGCGGCAGGCGGCCATACTTCGCATC
>JAMCWI010000152.1 GCA_023481335.1 Bacillota bacterium
ATTTGCTGGGCTGCCATTTCAAGAAAACAGCGGTTTTTAAGATCTGATCACGCAAAAAAGCCTAGGAGGATAGGTTTTCATACTCATCAGAGTGAAACCTACCGCCTGGGCTTTTATCCCTCTGGGTGTAGCGTAAAAAACGCCTGTACCGCTTGGACCAAACCAACCAGCAAGGTTGTGGAACCCTAGGTACACTTTCCCTCCGTAGTCGGGCAATTTACGGTCGCCCGGTAGAAACACTTGGGCCAATTCCCAAGCATATACGGATTTCATTAACTTGTACAACATCATAGTACCAAGACAGTAAACGTTTGTCAACGAGTAAATATCTATAATCGACATGGCATTCCCTTTATTGGATGACATAAAAAATCAACGCCCGGCAGGAACCGGACGTTGGCCTATTAAAAGAAATCCTCATCTTCATCTTCCTGACCCAGCCAGTCAATCACAGGATCGTAGCCAATCATCCCCACCGCTGCAGTCTTTAAGCCCAGCAGTGTCATGCCTTTTCCCAACATGGAATTGCGAAAGTTTTCAGAGCGACCTAAGCCGGTAAATGCCAGACCTCCCACCACGCTTAACCAGCGTTCGGTGGAATTCATATTCTGCCGCATGTTATTCACCTCCATATTTATTATGGACAGTGAACAGGATTGTCTATCAACGTAAAATCTGTCAGAAGTGGTGTTTCATTGGTTAAAAAAAACTTTCTGGAATCGCTTCATAGGGCGGAATTCGCTCCAGCCGCAGGAATGGCAGCCCAGCAAATGGACACAGCATTGCTCGGTATACCCTTTATAGCCATCCTCATAATTTTTTTGATCTTCGTAGGCGCTGTAGGGATCATAAAAATCCTGTACCAACCCCAGGTCGGCAAGATCCTGTCCGCACTTGGGGCAGCCTATGGTCAGTGTGTACAGCCTGTTGCATAAAATACATAATTTTTCCAAGGTTTTCACCCCATTACTTTGCTGGGGTTAGTCTTTCCTTTTCCTTAAGATTTAAAAGCTTGTCCACAACTTGCCAGCAGTGGTTCACCAAAATTTTTATTTCTTCTCCTGTGGCATGATCTATGTGAATGCCTGCCACCAACACCACAGGCTGCTGAAAGGATTTGGCCAGTTTTTCTGCAATGGGTTTCGCCAATTCATCTTCCTTATGCCCCAGCATGGGTAAAACACTGGAATTGCAGCTAGTTTCATTTGGGTTTTGCAGACTGGGCCTGGGCAGCGAAAGAACCACCGCCCCCACATGGGGTCGCTCGCCTCCATACAACTGGCACACCAAACCCTCGTCGGTAAAACTGGTTAAAAGATCCACCAAGTACCGGCCTTCCCCGGCAGATACCGTTAATGTTTCTACCATTTGACTCATCCTTTCTGGCGAGGTGCCTATTTATAAAAAGAGAGACAGCGGTTGACTGTCTCCTATACCAGGACGCGGTTATCACCCACCCGGCGGGTTACCCTTTCACGGTCAAAGGATTCCAAAAGGGGCAGGGTGAATTTTCGGGAAGTATTAAGCAAATCCCGGGTTTGGGCCACCGAGATTTCTTTATGCTCTTTTAGAAAATCAATAATCATTTGCTTGGCCTGATCATAATGTTCGGCGGAAAAATAAAGTTCATCATCCCCCAGCTTGACCAATTTGTCCGTACGCAATAGATAGTGAAGGTACTCCTGTGCTTCGGGGTCCTTTAGTTTATGGTTTTTCACCACTTCGCTCCAGGCAGGGGGTTGAAAAAGTCCCCCTTGGATTGCCCCCATCATCGATTCAACCATTTTTTTATGCCCGGCGGACAACTCACCGGTAAAGCCGGGAGCGGCCAGGGTTTTATCCTGCAGCTTGACCACACCGTCTGCCTCCAAAGCTTGCAGGAGGTATTGGAAGTTCTTATTGTTTACGAAGGAAAACCTTCTGGAACGCAGCTCCTCTTTAGGATACCCTTCCCGCAGGGGATATTCCCGCCGGTAATTTTCCACCATGCTCTGAATGTCCTGGCCCCAGTTATAATAAACATCTCTAGATACATAGAGTTCTTTCTTATCTGCCGGAATCACTTTAATTTGTTCCTGGGCAATCAGGTTCTGCAAACCACTGCTAATGTCTGCGGCGGCTAATCCCGCGGCGGTTATTAATTCCTCCACAGTAAACAGACCCTGCTTGCCTGCCAAAAACTGTTCAATTAATTCTTCGGGGGTTCCCATTTCTTTTGTGGCCAAGGCCTCCAATACCTCGGACTTAAACCGTTTGTGTTTGGTGGCATTTGAGTCAATAACCGCGCCGCCGCCGATGGTCCGCATGGGAGAATAGGAACGGATAACAAACCGATCGCCCTTCCCGGCAACCAACTCTCCCTCCAATTCCAACTGTGCGTAGACTTCCTGTCCAGGCTCTAATTCCTCCCTGTCCAACAATCGCACCCTGCCCAGAACCTCATCGGTACCCAGATAAAGTCTTATCCTGGCTCTGTTTTTCAGGTTCTTGGGGGCGCTTTCCAGCAGCAGGAACCGCACGTCCATGCGATAGGACGGTTCCACACTATTTGGAGTGACCAGCACGCTGCCCCTTTTTACTTCCTCTACTTCCACCCCCGTTAAATTAACCGCGGTGCGCTGCCCTGCCCGGGCCTGCTCCACTTTCCTGCCATGCACTTGCAGAGAACGCACCCGGGAGATCAGATTGTGTGGCATAATCTGCACCGTATCTCCCACAGAAATACGACCGGCCAGAAGGGTACCGGTAACCACGGTGCCAAAACCGGTAACGGAAAATACCCTGTCAACGGGCAGCCTTAATTTGCCGGTACTGACTCTCTCCTCGGTATCCTCGACATATTGATCAATCAGCTGCAGCAGTTGGGGAATCCCCTGCCCCGTCACCGAGGATACCGGCAGAACCGGCGCCTGGCTGAGAACCGTACCCTGCAGAAATTCCTTGACTTCTTCGGTAACCAGTGCCAGCCATTCTTCTTCTACCAAATCCATCTTGGTTAGGACCACAATCCCCTTCTTCACCTGCAGCAGTTGAATAATGTCAACATGCTCCCTGGTCTGGGGCATGACTCCTTCGTCGGCGGCAATAACCAGTAATACCAGGTCAATGCCCCCCACCCCGGCCAGCATATTTTTGATAAAACGTTCATGCCCGGGGACGTCCACAATGCCTGCCTGCTTGCCGCTGGGCAGTTTCAACTGGGCAAAACCCAGCTCAATGGAAATACCCCTCTCTTTTTCTTCCTTCAGCCGGTCGGTGTCGGTGCCGGTTAAGGTTTTAATCAGCAGGGTTTTACCGTGATCCACGTGTCCCGCAGTGCCGATAACAATATGTTTCATCACCGGGGGCCCTCCCCGGCATTGATTACAGCGGCCATTACCTCCGCCAGCAAATCCACTTCTTCCGGCTGCACCGTCCGTAGGTCTAACTGGTATTGACCTTCCTGCACCCGTGCCACCACAGCGGGTTCCGCTCTGCGCAATCGGATGGCAAGCTCGTCCACCGATAGGCTCGCCGGTACGCTGGATA
>JAMCWI010000091.1 GCA_023481335.1 Bacillota bacterium
ACCGCTGCAGTTTTTTTAGTTGATTTCTATAGTCAAGTTCATAGTTTTCCGCACACCGCTGCCAGGCCTCCGGGGTTGCCACCAGTTCCCGGCAGGGGGTAATGCGAATCTGCTTCAATTTATCCAGTGATCGCTGGTTGGCCACATCAAAGTGACGGATGGAATCCACCTCGTCGTCAAAAAACTCCAGGCGAACGGGGTTGGCGGCGGTCATGGGGTAGATATCGATAATGCCGCCCCGGCTGGAAAACTGTCCCCGGCCTTCCACCAGCTCCACTCTTTCGTAACCCATCTTGACAAGTTCCAGGCGGAATTGATCCAAATCCACCCGCTGGCCCAGGGAGAGTTCCAGACCGGCCGAACGAAACACCTCCGGCGGGGCCAGTCTTCTTAACAGTGCCTCCACCGAGGTTACCACCAGCATGGATTCGCCCGCAGTGATTTTTTCCAGCACCCGCAGCCGCTGGGCCAGCACTTCGTTGCTGTGGGCCAGCACCTGGTAGGGCAGCAGCTGCCACACCGGGAAGAGCTGGACCTGGGTTCCCGGCAGCAGAGAGGTTAGATCATCCACCAGGGTGCCCGCCTCGGTTTCTCCCGGTGTCACCACCAAAACCGGCCGGCCGGCATGGGCCAGCCCGGCAAACAGGTAACTGCGCTGGGAACCGGACAGCCCAAACACCATTTGTTGGGTAAAGCCCTTTTGCAGCCCCTGCAGCAGGTTTTGATATTCAATTGTGGACTTCAATGGCCGCAGTAATCCGTTCATTTGCTCTCCTGTCTTTTGAGAGGTGGGAAGTGGGAAGTTAGATGTTAGATGTTAGAAGTGGAGATACTTACTTTATTTTAGTAGTTTTCTGTTTTCCCACTGCATGCTTTCTTCTCCCACATTCTATATGATTTGGAAGATAAAATTTAATAAGTTTCTGTGGTGTTGTATTTATATCTGAAGCAAACGGTTTCAGCCCGGTAGAAGATGAGGGGGAGGTTTCCTCTCATCTTCTACCGGGCAGGCTGGTTCTATTGAATGTTTATTTCCTTTGGCAGGCAAATTATATCCCAGTTATTCCTGTCCCGTCAAGTGAGTCTTGGCCCGTTGGCTATAGTAAACCACCGCCAGGTTCCAAGCAGTATGGGCCAAGGTTGCCGCCAACAGTGCCGCTAAAAAACCCCTGTCGCTAACAATACGCACGGTAATGTATCCGAACAATGTGTGGGCAGCTAAAGCGGTCCAGCCCGCCACCACCCCCCCGGCTCCCCGGCGCCGCAGTTCCACAAAGGCTTCCACAAAGCCAAAACCCACATGAGTCCAAAGTATGGGTGCCCCCAACAGCAGTGCCCACAGGGTCTTTGCCAACTCCTCCGCCAAAGGGGTCAGGTAGGTTATGCCTTTGTTCCCGGCGAAAGGCAGTATCCGCCCGTTCACCGCCCAGGCGGTGCCTGCGGCAAGGAGACTGGCGGCTAGGACAAAGGGAATATGGGGGGCCTGGATCAGTTCAGGCATAAAGAACCTCCAATCAGGTAATCGCCCCAACTTGTTGAAGAACTATAAGTAAGCAGGTAGACTGGCTATTCCAAAAGCGAAGCGGGCACAGGAGAGGTGAGATGTGAGAAGTTAGAGGTTAGATGTTTGGGCATTTTTCTTACTTCCAACATCTCACTTCTCACCCCTCAAAAGCTAGGCTGCCTGCGTGCACACCCCTAAAACTTTCAGATTATATATTCTTGCCTAACCCCCTGTAATAGTTCACCATAATTATTTTTAATCCCGTTACTCCTGTGCAGGCACTTCTTTTGTCTCACCGTTACCCCCGGCTGCCTCGGTCTTTGGTTTTTCCTTTTGGCTTTTGGGTTTTTGATTAAATTTGTTCATGGCCTTATCCGGACCCTCGGATACCCATACCTTTACGGCATCCACCGCCGCGGCGATGGCCGGAGCCATCATTTCGGCCTCGGTGCCGGTGATTTTCCCCAGGACATGGTCCACAGCACCATGCTCAGACCGCCCGATCCCCACTCTCATGCGGGTGAATTCCTGTGTTCCCAACAGTTCAATAATGCTTTTCAGTCCCTTTTGCCCTCCGGCACTGCCGTTTTTGCGAATGCGCAGACAGCCCGGGGGCAAATCCATGTCATCGGTAATCACCAGAAGATCCTCAGGGGTCAGCTTGTACCAATTTAGCAAGGCCGCCACAGATTGCCCGCTCAGGTTCATGTAGGTTTGGGGCTTGGCCAGAATGACCTTTTGACCCCCTATTTGTCCTTGTGCCACCAGGGCTTTGTGCTGGTTCTTGCTTAGATGCAGCCCCAGTTCCCCGGCCAAGCGGTCAACCACCATAAAGCCTATATTATGCCTGGTTTGTGCATACTCCGCACCAGGATTGCCCAGGCCCACAATCAATTTCATAATAAACAACCTCCTTACCGAAGGTATTGTACCCCAGTAAGCAATTGGAGGCAATAGGTAAATAAGTTAGAGGTGAGAGGTGAGAGGTTAGAAGTTAGAGGTTGGACGTGAGAATAAATCTAACCTCTAACCTCTAACCTCTAACCTCTAACCTCTAACTTCTAACTTCTAACCTCTAACCTCTAACCTCTAACTTCTAACTTCTAACCTCTAACCTCTAACCTCTAACCTCTAACCTCTAACCTCTAACTTCTAACCTCTAACCTCTAACCTCTAACTTCTAACTTCTAACCTCTAACCTCTAACCTCTAACCTCTAACCTCTAACCTCTAACCTCTAACCTCTAACCTCTAACCTCTCAAAATATGGTTATTCCTTCTCCGAGGTCTTGGTCTTGGCCTCTTCCATGGGTTCCGGCTCTACTTCCGGCTGGCCGGCCGGTTCAGGAGCCTTCATGACAGCAACACCCACCACGGTGGTGTGCGGGTGATCCAGTATTTTAACGCCCTCGGGTATGTTTAAATCACTGACCGACAGTGCATCGCCAATCATTAATTCGCTGATATCCACTCGAATGGCATCGGGAATCCGGCTGGGCAGACACTCCACCTCGGCGCTGCGCATGTCATGCTGTACAACACCTCCCAGGGCGACACCCTTGGGGGTTCCTGCCAATTGTACCGGCACCACCGTACGGATCTTGGTGTCCTCCGTCACATGTTGAAAATCCACATGCTGGATCCGGTGATGCAAAGCATCCATCTGCAGGCTTTTTACCATGACGGTTTGCTTGCTGCCATTCACGTTCATGTTAATTAAAGTGTTGCGACCGGTTACGGAGCCAAGAATTTTCTTTAAGTCCTTGGCATCCACGGAGATGGCCATGGTTCCCGTTTGTTTGCCATAAACTACACCGGGAATGGCTCCGCCGTCCCTGATTTGCTTTAAACTGGATTTGGTGCGCTCTTCCCTGACGCTGGCATCTAATGCTGCATCTGTCATCTGATTGACCTCCTGACAAAATAGAAGAAAATCCTATCACTACTTCTATTATTGCCTATTAATGGTCATATCAAACAATGCAGTGGCATAAAGATGATGGTAAAGAGTATGGGTAAAGGGGGGCCTTTTCTTATGCGCAAGAGCAAGAAGTTTATCGGGATGCCAGTGATCAGCCTTGCCGAAGGCCAGCAGATGGGAACCGTTAAGGGGTTGGTGGTTGATCCTGTTCAACAAAAAGTTGCCGCCCTCATCATAGAGCAAAAAGGTTGGTTTAGTGAGCAAAAATTTGTGCCTTACGGCAAGGTGCGGAGCGTTGGGGCGGACGCCATTACCATTGATCAGGGAGCGGTGGTGGAAAAGGGTACCGGTCTGCCGGATATTTTAAAACTCTTTAAGGACAAAGTGGCCATCATCGGCTGTAAGATCATTATGGAAAACGGCTCCAACCTGGGTGAGGTGGATGAATATTTTGTGGAAGAAACCACCGGCAGTATTGTGGGCCTGGAAGTTATCGGCAATTTGTTGAACAGTATCATCAAGGGCAAATCTTACTTGGACATTGGTTTTGTGAATACCATCGGCAAGCAGTTGGTGGTGGTCTCCAATGACGCCATGGTGAACACTGTCAAAATTGACGGCGGCCTGCAGGAGACCGTTAAGCAAATTAAGGACAGCACCAGCCATATCTGGGAAAGCACCCTGCAAAAAACCAAGGAACTGGGCAGTAAAACCAAGGAGCTAAGCAGCAAGACCAAAGAAGAACTGGAAAACAAGACAAAGGATCTCACCGGCATCACCATGGGTTTGGGCGAAAGCCTGCTGGAAAAGGTAAGAGGGAAAGATAAAAGCGATGAAGCGGCGGCTGACCCCGCAGCCCGGTCTGCCGACCCCATAGAAGATGTGGTGGAAGTGAAGGACCTGCCGCCGGAAGCCTCTGTAAAAGAGGAGGAAAAACTCACCCGGGCGGCTCAGCCCATAGAAGATCAAGTAGCCGTGGCGGACCTGCCGCCGGAGGCCTTTGCGGTGGAGGAAAAGGAAGCAACCCGGTCCGCTGAGCCGGTGGAAGACCAGGTGGAAGTGGCAGACCTGCCGCCGGAGGCCTTCGACCGGGCAGAGGGAGCTGTTCAGGAATCCCTGGGACCGGAAATCCAAAAGGACGACGATTCTGTTGCCCAAGAATTCGTTGATGGTGAGGTTCAAAAACCTGTTGTGGAAAATGAGGAACCCCCTAAAGAAAACAACAAACAATAGGAAACTACTTTTTAAACAGCCTCCCCGGGGCTGTTTAAGCTTGTTGAAAGACTCGCGGTAAGCAGGCAAATGAGAGGTTAGAGGTTAGAAGTTAGAGGTTAGATGTTTGGGCATTTTTCTCACTTCCAACATCTCACTTCTTACCTCTTAAAAGCCAGGCTGCCTGCGAGGACTTTCTCAACAATCTGAAACAGCCTTCTCGAGGCCGTTTCTATTTTTATGAGTTGTTATCACTGCACAGGTTTTGTAATCCGTCTGATTGAAAATTGCATAAACCCCACCCCCAAACGGCACCTTATAATTGAGGTGATGCAGATGCCGCAGATAAAAATACGAGGGATTGCGGTTGAACAAGTACAATTTATCAGCAAGGAGCTGGTGCATGAGCTGCAGCAGGTGATTGGCTGCCCGGAGGAAGACCTGACGTTGGAATGGATTCCGGCCACAACCATTTCCAACGGCCATATTGTGCCCGGCTATCCCTTTGTGGAAGTGGCCTGGTTTGACCGGGGCCAGGAGATTCAGAACCGGGTGGCCAAATCAATCACCCGTTTTATCCAAAAGACCGGGCACGGAAGCGTTGACATTATGTTTACGGTGTTTGAGAAAAACCGATACTACGAAAACGGTGAGCATTTTTAATGTAAACAAGCAGGATAATTCTAATATATGGCAAATTTGATTAAGAGACTGTACTAAATAACAACCTTGAGGTGGGAAATGATTAAGAAGTTACGAGACCCCTTCAGTGGATTGACTCATTTAGCCGGAGCACTTTTGTCAATCGTGGGGTTGGTTCTGCTGGTCTTAAAGGCAGTGAATTATGGCGACATCCGACATGTTGTTTCCTTTTCGATTTTTGGAGCCAGTTTAATCCTGCTTTACACCGCCAGTGCTTTGTATCATTTATTGCCTTTATCCCCGAAAGGGATTCTTTTTCTCAGGCGCATTGATCATATGATGATTTTTGTCTTAATTGCCGGTACCTACACACCGGTTTGCCTGATCCCCCTGCAGGGGGGCTGGGGTTATTCCCTCCTGGTGGGCGTTTGGCTGCTGGCGGTGGTGGGTATGGTGCTGAAAATCTTTTGGATGGGGGCTCCGCGCTGGATATCTACCCTGCTTTATGTGGTGATGGGCTGGTTGGTGGTGGTGGCCTTTTGGCCGTTACTCCAAACCCTTCCTCTCGGCGGCCTGATATGGATGGCCTTAGGCGGCCTCTTTTACACCGTCGGAGCGGTTTTTTACGGCACCAAATGGCCGCCGAACCTGATCCCCGGTTGGTTCGGCTTTCACGAAGTATTTCACCTTTTTGTGATGGCCGGCAGCTTCAGTCACTTCTGGTTGATGGATAAATATATCCTGCTGTTGAAATAATTCTCCAATCGTTAAAAAACACCCTTGCATAAAGAGAAGGTGACGGATTCCGGGAAGCCGGGTACCGTCACCTTTTTCGGCGGAGGTTTGTGATTATCATCACGTATTCACCTATCTTTTAGGATAATTTTCGAGGATCATCTCCAAAACAGTCTTTTTCTTGGGGGTAATCTTCAGTGCATCAATTCTTTCCGAGAAATAGTTGCGGTTCTCCATGACCCTGGCCAGGGCATCCTTTGTCATAGGATGGCTGCTCTTGGTGTGTTGAGTGAACATCATGGTTCATACCTCCTTTGTTTTTTGTTACGGGTATCATACTCGATATTGTGATTTTATACACTATCCCGGAGGAAAGTTGCAATAGGAAGTAAAGCGTGAAAATTTGGTTTGTTTTGGACTGTTCGCTTCCAAAAGAGAAGCTGTGCATTATGTGCACAGCCTCAGCTTGTTGAAAAACTACAAGTAAGCAGGCAAATGAGAGGTTAGGGGTTAGAAGTTAGAGGTTAGATGTTTGGGCATTTTTCTCACTTCCAACATCTCACTTCTTACCTCTTAAAAGCCAGGCTGCCTGCGAGGACTTTCTCGACAATCTGAAGCTGTGCATTAAGCGCACAGCCTCTTGTTGGTTTCTTTTACTGTTTTAAGAATGCCGAAGGGTTTGCCCACCGGGAGAAATACTCTGCCAAAGTGAGGGTTTAACACCGCCGCAGCAGAAGCATAGAAGGCCATCAGGGCAATGAAGAATTCCGCCCAGGCTGCCAGCTGGTGGGAGAAATGCTCCGCGATGCCGAAGGAACTGAGCGCCAGCCCCAGGAA
Organism: Bacillota bacterium; assembly: GCA_023481335.1. Lineage (GTDB taxonomy): Bacteria > Bacillota > Desulfotomaculia > Desulfotomaculales > Desulfotomaculaceae > JAMCWI01. The sequence continues at coordinate 6,851 of JAMCWI010000091.1, forward strand.
TAACAGGTCAATTAAGACGAAAATGGTAAACAATACCTTATGGGTTTCCATGGCACCGATGGTCATGAAAATGGTGAAAATAAGGTAGCCCACGAAGGCAACACCCAGTTGATGGGCATCTGCCGTTTTGGCTGCGGCCTCTCCAAACATTCCCAGTTTAATCATCCAGGACATGCCCACTGCAAACCAGAAGAAGGCATAACCCCCAAAGGCCGTGGCACCGAAAACATTATCCTTTTTGAAATCCAATATACAAGCAAACAATTGAGCAAAGGCTCCGAGGAAAATTGCCCAGGGTAATACAAAGGCCACACCCTCGGTCCAGCCCAACTTCTGGGAGGATGCCACCAGGGTTACCATGGCCAGTCCGAATAATCCCAAGGCGGAAGGATCCGCGGTCACATTTTTCACTGTGGTTACGTTGCTTGCTGCCATTTTCCTTTCCTCCAATGTAATAAAAGTATAATTTCACTCCTCGATTATAGCAGAAAGATCGCCGCTAAGGATTCTGACTTTTCTTCAAAGGGACATTTGAAGTAAAATAAAACAATATTGAATAAAGTTGTAATTTAAAAAATTTGCTTCGGCTGGCGGAGTGCCTGGCAGAGGATCACGCCCACGCCCGCCGGTTGGCCGAGGGGCTGGCTCAATTGCCCGGACTAAGGGTTGATTTGACAAAGGTGCAAACCAACATTGTAGTGGTTGAAGTGGATCATTCAAGGACGGCTGCAGACCTGGCCGGGGAACTTACCCTATACGGGGCATCAGATGTGCCGCCTTTGGGCCCGCCACCCTCCGCCTGGTAACCCATAAGGATGTTTCAACCGGGGATATTGATTATACCTTGCAGGTAGCCAAAGAAATTTTAGCGTAAAAGCAAAAGCCAGACCCTACTATAGAGAAGGGTCTGGCTTATTAATTGTGCTGTTGATTTGAACTGTGGCTAAAACTGATCCATCATTCTTGCGATGGCTTCGCCGTGATGGTCTTCATCCCGGGCCATGCGCTCAAAGATAAAATACTTATCGGGCTGTGCCTTAAAAATATCCGCCATTTGGCGGTACATTTTCGCAGCAGTGCCTTCTCTTTGCAGGGCCACCCCCAGGACTTCCCTGGGTGTCATTTCCGGCTTTATTTCCCCTGCTTCTTCCAACCCATCGAAGTAAACCTCATCGTTGATGGGCTCACCGGCTTTTAACCATACCAGGTAATCCAGGTGATCCTGCTCATCCTGGGCTAACTTCTTAAGCAGCTTGGCGGTGTCCGGGTTTTTTGCCTGGCCGGCCATTTCTTTGTAAAACTTGCTGCTGCTCTCCTCAGACTGGATGGCAACGTCTAAAATATCGTTGACAGTCAAATGCACCCCTGTTCCCCCCTTTGTAAAAGATTATCAACTCTATTGTATGGCGGTTTCTCAATTATTACCATAACAAAAGTATTGCAAATCTCTTGCTTTAGTATGCGGGATTTACCCGATATTCAACTTATGGGCAGAAAATTGCATAATATAGCCGCAGGTTTCACAAAGGGTGACCACCACCGGCAGCCCCCGCTCCGGATTGATGCCGTATGTACCGTCGGGCTTGCGAACCAGTTCGTCTAGGGCAAAAATTTGAGGTTCCTGATTTTGGCTTTCTTCGGACATAATCATGACCATTTCAACATCACAAAGGGGACAAACAGGTTTTTTCATTAATTACACCACCTAGTTTTTAATCCATTATACTACGAAAGAATCATATTGCCAGAGTGGTTTCGAACGATTGCCTATAGCGAAAGAGGTGAGAGCCAGAGGTGAGATATTTAATCCTCTCACTTCCAACCTCTCACTTCTCACCCCATGGGCACCAATTTAATCCGCCCCCAGGCGGCCAACTTATCTCCCTTAATGGCTACAGCCCCGATCACTCCCGGAATGGCGGCGGCAAAGTCCACCGCCCTTTGCACATCCTCTTCGCTTTGCACCAGGTTTCCTGCGGCGGTGGCCACCGCGTCCGCCAGGGGAGTGGCAGGGGATAAAATAATGACGGCGTCAGACTTGCCGAAGCTTAGGGAGTGACCCACGGTGCCCGAGGAGGTGCAGATGCCCAGCGGGGTCAGATCCGGCGGAATTTCCAGGGCAATTCGGTGGGTGAAGGGGGACGGCCCCGCAAAGATCCCCACTTTTCTAATCCGGCTGGTTTTAATAAAAATGTCGCCGCCATTTTCCACAATGACATCCCTGGAATGCTGACACAAGGCTTTGCCCACCCTTTGGGCAAAGGCCCCGGCCACGGCCGCCATGGGCCCCACGCCCGCCAGCCGGGCTGCCTCGGCCATTTCCAATGCAATGGGAGGGGCTCCTTCTCCGGTTGGATGGGGAACCAGGCTGGTTTTATAAGCCGGGTCCCCTTTTATATATTCCTCCAGGGCTGTGCGCTCCCTGCGAATCAGCTCCTCCACCCGGCCTGCCAGGTCCGGGGAAAAACGTTCCCGCCGTACCCCGATATCCAGGTCGGTCTCTTGAACAACCACTTGAAAATGGAGAAGATCTCCCTGGCGGTGCAGGGTACGGTAGGTGCGTTCGGTATAAGCCAACTTAAATTCTTACCTCCATCGCCCGGACCGGGCAAACCTTTAAGCACTGCAAACAGACCACACATTTGTCGCCGTTAAACTGCACCTCCATGGAGGGGCGCTCCATGTAGATGGCGTTGGCAGGGCAGTGCCCCGTACAGGCACCGCAGCTGGTGCAGCGGTCATGGTTGCGAACCACTTCCTGGGTGAGGGGATGCACGGTAATCCCCTGGTCACGCAGATATTGAATTCCTTCTTCGTATCTTTCCCCATCCAAATCCAAAACCATCGTTCCTTCCAGGTGGGGATTGATCTTTGCTTTCACAATGTTTACCACCAGATCGTAATCCTTTACCAGGTGATAGATAATGGGCTGATCGGATGTAGTGGCAGTAAACCGCAAGACAATCTTATGAGGTGCCATCAAATACCGCTCCCTTCCTTGTTATTTATTTTCCAGAACTTTTCCGGTCAATCCCGCCGCCGGCCCGGGCAAAAGCTGCACGGGTTCACCCAGCAGGAAATCGCCCTTTTGAATCCATTCCTTGAGGGTGTGGGCAATTTCCCGGGCTTTGGGATAACTGGAAAGCGGGGCGGTGGGCACTTCTTTTCCTTGTACGGTGATTTTACCGGATTTCAACTGGGCATAACTGACGAGACCCAGGTTGCCGGGTTTTCGATTGGGGTAACCGTCGCTGTAGTCCACCACCGGGGCGTGCAGTTCTTCATCGGACAATGCGGCATAGCGCAAAATTTCTTCATTCAGGATGGGAATGGGGATGCCCAAACCCACCGTTAAGGTGACACCATATCCCTGGAAGCTGGTGCCCCGCAGCCACTGGGGCTTCATTTGCTTTAGATCCCCCAATACTGAAAGGGTGCCCCCGGCGGAACCCACAATATTTCCGTCCCCGTCTTTCAGCCAGCCGGGGAAGTGCTGGGTGCCGTTCCAGACCACATAGCCGGTGCCGCCGCCCAGGAAAATGCGGGTGCCGATGCCGATGGTGGAAAAATTGGGATCCTTCATCAGCGGGCTCAGCTGCCCGGAGGTGGAGTAGTTGGCATTGCCCAATTGAGGCTTCAGGGTTCCCATATAGGTGTAGATGGTTTTATCCCCCAGGTTGACGGCACAGTTGTAATTCTGGTAGGCATTGCGGGGGTTAAATAAAATGGCCTCGTTGATATCGTTGATGGTAATGGTGGTTTCAATATCCCGGCGGGGATAGCAGTCGGTGCCGTAGGAAGTTGCCTCCAGTTTTAAGGGTTTGCCCGCCACCAGGTCTTCGATAATGTGGCCGCCGCCGTAACGAAACTCACCGGGGTAGTTGCTGTTGGTGGGATCATCCTCTGCGATTTCGGTAACGCCGATGTAGGCATCCACCGCAGCAATGCCGGTGTAGGCCGGCACCCCGTTGAGCCAGACCTTGCTCATCCGAATCCGGGGGGCAGAGTGACCAAAGTTTAAAAAGGCACCCGAGGAACACATGGGGCCAAAGGTTCCTGTGGTAACCACATCCACTTCCGCAGCGGTTTTGGACAATCCCTGTTCTCTAACCTTTCCTATCACTTCCTCGGCGGTCAGAACCACTGCTTTGCCCGTTTTGATGCGGGCATTAATTTCTGCATAGGTACGCTCAATACCCATTTTAATCCTCCCTTCGTGCTCCTTGCCCTGGCATGAAATAAACCCCTTCTTAACAGAAGAGGTTTGAATATTGCGCCATTGCACACACCTCTTATCTGTCAGAAGAAAATCTTCTGCAGGAATTAGCACCTGTCCGGGCGATGCCGGATGGTTGCTGGGTTTCATTGGGCCAGTCCCTCCACCTCTCGGGATAAGAGCACATATGTAGTTTTGTTTTTTGATTAGTGTAAGTTTAGCAACCAACCGGCCAATTTGTCAACTTATTTTTTCTTAACCTTTCACATATGTCAATTGCTTTTTCCTTCTAAACTAGTTATTCTCCATATCCTTTTTGGTAATGTGCTGAAAGAGATTTGCATTCTACACCGTTTATCCGCAATTATAGTAAAACTGCTTTGTTATTCGGTAACCTGGTTAATGGGTCTTTGATTTGAGATAATCAGTCAACCCTGTCACAAGGGAAATGTGTCAACAACCCCGTCCCCCCGTCACTAGATAACGCCAAATACCTGCAGGAAGGCCAGGGTATACCCGATGGCCAGGATTACCGAGAAAGCCCACAATTCCCGCCGTCGCCCCTGGCGGACCAGGCGCGGCGCGTCAATCAAGACGATGGCGATAAGGGATAATATCAGAAGTGCAATATTGGGGAGCATATCATCTAACCACCTTTAGGGCTTGGGTTCAGCGGTTTTCGTGATTTTTCCGGTGCGGCGTATTTTGGCTTCCACCGCCATGTTTACTTCCAGGGCGGGAAATATTTCATCCCATCTATCCTCCAACTGCTTCCACTCCCTGGGGTACTTCCGCCGCACCGCCTCGCCGAAGCCGAAGATATCGGCGTTCAGTTCCTGGGCCTTGATTACAGCGGCGATGATCTCGTCTTCAATGGCCGCCCTTTTCCTCTCCTCCAGCTCTTTCAGCACGCCGGGCCTGGTTATATCCACCGTATCCGGCTGCACCTCGCCCAGGTTGCCTTCCTCTTTGACCTCCACCGTGACGGTCAGGTTTCCGCCAGCCATCTCAGGCCTGATCCTGGCACTGGCCCGGATGATCTCAAATGCCACCAGCTTGTCCTCACTCCCCGGTGCCGGCGCCACGATGATACCGCTCTTTATTTTTCCGGTAACCCAGAGCAGTCCCCGGGTCTCCTTTTCGTCCAGCCAGCCGGCCAGTTGATACTTGCGGAAGACCGCCGCCCCAGATAATTTAAGATCCTTTGGGAGCACCGCTTTTTCCTTCCCGGCTTTTTCCTCTCCTTCGCCTTCCTCCTTCTCCTTGCGGACCACCTGCACCGCCGCGGCAACCGGGGCGGTGGTTTTGCTTTCCACCGCATCCAAGAAATCTTGTACCTTAGTGGCGGGTGCCTTCCCGTGTGCCTTCATGGCTTTGACCATGTCAGCGATGCCGTAAGCCCAGATTTTCTCAGTCCCCACCTCCGTCTCCAGGATCTCCCTCGCTTCTCCTTGGGCTATTAAGAGAAAATTCAGGGTTGACAACTCATGGTCGCGATCATAAAAGTCGGTGACCTTGCCGATGTCTTCCCGGGCCAGTTCCTCCCCCACCACCATTATTTTCGCTTCTGATACAAACAGTTTTTTTCCTAATAGCATGGTCAGGTTCCGGAGGGTGTCGAAGAAGGTATAGCCGGTACTGTTGTATACCACCACGGCCTTGGGGCTGCCCCCCCTGGCGGCAGGGCCGGCCCTGATTTCTCCGGGCTTAATAACCTGAACCGTTATCTCGATCTTTCCTTCCTCCCCGGACTGGTCCGCCCCGAAGCCGGCGACGATGGCCCTTTGCTCAAGTTCCACCCTGTTCCAGCAGCCGGCGGCAAAAAGGAGAAGCAGCACCAGTGCTGCCAGGGCGATTTTTCTCTTCACCGGGCGCCTCCCCCCTTCCCCCGCAGGCAGGCGGCCGTCAGCAGGAGCAGCGGCAGGCCGACATGCATGGCCATGGCTATGGGCAGCAAAATTTCAGAGATCTGGCGGGTTAGTTCCAGGACATTCTCCCAGAGCACTATTGAAAGCACGGTCAGCAGCACCCCGGTGGGCAGCACCAGGGCCTTGTATTCCTTCAGGTTCAGCCACTGGGCGGCGGCCAGCACACAGCAGTAATAAAACACGCCCACTTCCATAAATCCCCCCACCACCCAGATTAACATAACAAAAGGCTCCACCCGCTCGATCACCTCGGCGATGCTGATCTGCCTGGCAATGGTCAGGAAGGGAAACTCCAGGCGGGCCGTCCTGACACCCAGGACCGCAATGGCCGCAACCACAATGATCAGCTGAAACAGGCCGACTATAAGAATGCCCCGGATAATTGTCCCCCGGGCCTGCCGGGACCTGCTCAGGTAAGGGATGAGCATGACCATGACGATGGTTTCCGTGAACAAGAAGGCCACGGGGCGGTAGGACCCTTGCAGGACGGGTAAAATCCCTTGCTCCAGCACCGGGGTGAAATTTCTGATGTGCATCTCCGGGGAGATCAGGGCCACCAACAGAAGAATCAGCACCAGCACCACCGGCAATATTATTTCGTTCGCCCTGGCCAGCACCTCCAGCCCGCAGCGGACGGCGTAGGCAGCGGCCAGGACAATCCCGACAGAAAAAACCACCAAGGGCGTTTCCGGCAGGAACGCGGTGGTTGTAAACTCGGCAAACTCCCTGACTATATAAGTGTTGATGTACAGGAAATATACGGCGTACAGGAGCCCGACGACCTTGCCCAGGAGCCTGCCGACCGCCAGTTCGCCGTACTGGACGATGGTCCTGTCCGGAAACCGCAGGCCCAGGCCGGCAATGATGGCACCTACGATCACCCCGTAGGCCGTAACCAGGAGCACGGACATCCAGCTGTCCTGGGCGGCCTCCTGGTAAATAATGGCCGGAATATATATGATGCTGGTGGGCAGGATGGTGCTGACAATCAGGAAAACCGCCTGCCTGTTGGATATTCTGCCGTCTTCAAGCACTTCCCCCACCCTCCTCGTCGTACCGGTGCGCCAGTTCCTTTTCCTCGTCCCCGGGGGTCCCCGGAGGGGAAACCGCTCCCGCCCTCCGGGGATTTTTCCAGCCGATGACCCGGGGCCTGCGGACCATTGTCCACCAGGGAGCGCGGATGAAAGTGTCCTTTAAGTCACCGGTGGATAAGGGAGCCGCCGGGGAAAGGTACGGCACCCCGAAGGACCGCAGGGAGGCCAGGTGGGTCAGCACCAAGATAAACCCCATGAACAGCCCGAAGAACCCGGCAAAGCCCGCCAAAAGGGTAAAGAACAGTCTCAGGAAAAGTTGGGCGTCGCTCTGGGAGGGGACGACAAAGGAAGAAATGGCCGTGAGAGCGCCAACAATAACCGCCGGGGCGCCTACCATCCCGGCCGCAACAGCCGCCTCCCCGACCACCAGTGCCCCCACGATGCTCACCGCCTGGCCCACGGGCCTGGGCAGGCGCACCCCGGCCTCCCGCAGCACCTCGAAGATCGCCCCCAGCACCAGGACCTCGCCAAGGGCGGGGAGAGGCACCCCCTCCTTGGCTGAGGCCATGGTCAGCAGCAGGGGCGTCGGCAGCGCCTCCGGGTTGAAGGCCGAAACGGCCACGTACAGGGCGGGCAGCTGGGTTGTGAAGATCAGTGCCAAAAGCCTGAGCATTCTGAATAACGAACCGGATAAGTACCTGGAATAATAATCTTCGCTGGCCTGGATGGACTCCATAAAAAGGTAGGGCACCGTCAGGACGAAGGGGGTCCCGTCGGTGAATATGGCCACCCGCCCTTCCAAAAGCTGGGCCGCCAGTTTGTCCGGCTTTTCCGTGTTGCCGACGGTGGGAAATATGGAAAAAGGGGCGTCCTCAATAAATTGTTCTATGTAACCCGACTCCAAAACCCCGTCGATGTCGATCCGCACCAGGCGCTTTTTCACCTCGTCCACTATTTTGGGGTTGACAATCCCCTTGATGTAGGCGACGCAGACAACGGTTTTGGTTACCTTGCCCACCTGGACCTGCTCCAGCCGTAAATCGGGGCTTTTGATCTTCCTGCGCAGCATGGAAATGTTCGTATATAAGGATTCAACAAACCCCTCCCGGGGGCCCCTGACCACCGATTCGGTGTGGGGTTCTGCAATAGCTCTGGTTTCAAATCCCGGCAGCTTAAGGGCAAGGCCTGTTTCTTCCCCGTCAAAAAGAACGATAATATTAGCCCCCAGGAGGCCGTCAAGCAATGTGTTAAATTCCCGGGATTCCTGCACGCCGCAAGCACTCAGCACCTTTTCCTTCACCGAAGCCACCAGGCTGCTGCCCGGGCCGGGTAAGGGATCCACCGTATGTGTGTCCACCATCAAGGCCCTGATTACGTTTTCCCGCAGGGCTGTCCTGTCTACGATACCATCTATATAGATCAGCGCCACCCGGGTCCGGCACATGACCAACTCCCTGATCACGACGTCCATGCTCTTCCCCAGGGCATCCCTGATCATTTCCAGGTTGGATTCAAGATCCCTGGACAGTTTCGCCGCCCTGTCCGTGGAAACGCCCTTAGAGAAAGGTCTCTTTTTCTTTCGCCTAAAGGATAAAAGTTTCCGGAATATACTCCGGGGCACTTATCTTCCCTCCATTTCCGGTAAAAGGTTTCAAAGTTTATCATCTCCAAAAATAGTATAATAATGTATTAATTAGTGCCCACTTTCTGATTTATTTCCTATCCCTTAGGATTATGGGAATCATTTAAAAGAAAACCGACAAGCTTTACTCTTGCCGAAAAAATTGTTGAATGTCTTATAATATTTCCTGTTCCAATGAACCTGAGAATATCTGCTTGTTCAATTACAGAGGTGAGATTTCTGATGCCATTGGGAAAGTACTGGAAATTGATTTCAGCAATAAAAGACGCCGCCTTGGGGATATTAAAAAAATATTAGCACACGCCAAAAAATAAGGGTTTACTCTACATGTTTATGACAAAACAGAACGGCCGCTACTCCCTTATATCATGGGAGTGCGGCCATTTTTTGTGGTTTTGGTGTAAAAGTCAGGTTGTAATTTCAGCAACCAACCGGCCAATTTGTCAACTTATTTTTTCTTAACCCGGTATAACATTTCAATAACCCCGGGCCCCTTGTCCTCATGAAGTTTAAAAAATTCCACCAAATCGGTCAATTCCGGAAGATCCATGATCATCCTGTAACCGGTGGGGAATTTTACCCAGAATACTTCTTGATTATTCATATCGGTAACTTCCAAACCGTTGCTTTGCAAATAACTGACATTCTGCTGCATACTCAGTCTGCACCTCCAAGTTGATTATAACTCTTAATTCGGTCAAACCCTGTCAAAAGATAAGCTTCGCTGTCCCGCCAATTTATGGTAATTATCTTCGAGTGCTGTTGCTGTGCATAACCCTTTTCCTTTTGTCAAAACCTATTTTTAAACAGGGGGTGATGTTATTGACTTGCAACGAAGAATCCCGGCCCGACATGCTGGAGACAGGCGTCAGCAGCTGGACCTATGCACCGGAAGAACCTGAAGGTGAGATGAACATAGATTTCTATCACAACTGGTCGGCGCACTGGTAAAACGAGTCTAATTAGTTTATACTCCAACCGTTTTCAAAACGCAAGACAGGAAAAAAGATTTAGGACCTAAGACCTATGGGGATGGGACTAATGTCCTCTTTTGCCAATGGTTCAAAGCCTCTGTTGTAATTTGCAAGTTTACCGACTTTCTTTTTTTGTAGGTTTTTATAGAAAATGGGCTTGTAGTTAGATGGTTTATTGCATAGAAAAGCAAAACCCCGGCTGATAAAACACACCGGGGGTTTGCTTTTTATGAAAATAATTTGCTGACAGAGAGATCCTCATGAATTCGAATGATGGCTTCACCCAGCAGGGGTGCCACGGATAACACCTTGATTTTATCGGTCATTTTTTCCGGCGGCAGCGGAATGGTATTGGTAATGACCACTTCTTTAATGACGGATTCCTCCAACCGTTGGATGGCCGGGCCGGAAAGAACCGCATGGGTACAGCAAACATAAATTTCCTTGGCTCCCCGTTCCATCAGAGCAGCGGCTCCTTTGGTAATAGTACCGGCGGTGTCAATAATGTCATCAATCATGATGACGGTTTTGTCCTTGATATTGCCGATAATGTTGGTTACCTCGGCCACGTTGGGCTCCGGACGGCGTTTGTCGATAATGGCCAGGGGAGAGCCGATCCGTTCCGCCACATCCCGGGCCCGGGTCACACCGCCGATGTCCGGCGACACCACCACCACATCGCCCTTTAGGTTTTGCTGGAAGTACTCGGCCAAAATGGGCACCGCCGGCAGGTGATCCACCGGAATGTCAAAGAAGCCCTGAATCTGACCCGCATGAAGATCCATGGTAATCATCCTGCGGCAGCCACTGGCGGTTAGGATATTGGCCACCAATTTGGCGGTAATGGGGTCTCTGGCCCGGGTCTTGCGGTCCTGCCGGGCATATCCGTAATAGGGAATAACTGCTGTAATGCGGCGGGCGGAGGCCCGGCGCAGGGCATCGGCCATAATCAACATTTCCATCAAATGTTCATTGACCGGCGTGGAAGTGGGCTGAATGATAAAGGCGTCCGAACCCCGCACGCTTTCATCCACTTTCACCCGGATCTCCCCGTCGCTGAAACGGGTGACCTGGGATCTGCCCACGGTAACCCCAAGGTACTGGCAAATTTCCTTGGCCAATTCGGGATTGGCATTCCCTGCAAATATCTTTAATCGTTTACTGCCGGAAGACATTGAATTACCTCCAGACTTTTGGGTCATTCTTTGGGGTCAAGCCATCAGCCATCAGCCATCAGCCATCAGCCATCAGCCATCAGCCATCAGCCATCAGCCATCAGCCATCAGCCATCAGCCATCAGCCATCAATGGACGACCATTAGCACAAGTTAAGTTCCACATCTTTT
>JAMCWI010000011.1 GCA_023481335.1 Bacillota bacterium
ATCCGTGCTCAATTTTTTCCTGGCCCCGGGAACCTGCGATTTATCCCTCTGAGGAACAGCAAATGACCTTTCAGATGAATTATTTACCTCCCCCAGCACACTTCGGCCCTGAGGGTGGCCCGAAGCCAGCGCCCAACTGCCGTTCATCAGCAATAAGGCCGCTATAGTCAAAATCGATAATACTTTCCTGGTTTTTCCATGCATCTTTTGTGAATACCCCCTTAATAATCATGTGAATAATTTGGGTACGCCACCCAAAGCGGCCACCAGGCCCATTAGCCACAGTGCCTGGAAGCTGTCTCCTGTCCGGGAAGGAATACCCGTGAGTAAAAATCACCTCGCATTATCTCTCATAAGCAAAAACTTTATTGTCTGAAAAAGTATTATCTCTCATACCGGCACCGTCAGAAAATGAATCATAAAAATCCATTGTTGGCGCGGTATAACTGCGTCTCTCCCCATTCATGCGACAACTTCAAAATTTTGTATATCAACTTTTTCAAAAACGTCCCCCTATTCCTCAGATTATGCAATAATGCAAGCCTGATCCCACTAGTTCACATCCAAACAGGGGCGTCTTTCCCTTTCCAATATGATATGGTCTTTATATACAGCAATTTCCGGTGAAGCAATTCCTTCAGCTTTCGGGCTTTTTAGTCCGGCTGCAACAAATCATTAATCATATTATAGTAATTTGTTCAAACAATTATTAATACAGTTAATAACACAATACTGATCTTGCTTACTAAGGTTAGATCCGGAAGGCAAGCATATCCCCGTCTGAAATAATCTTTCAGAAACACTTTCACCTTGTTCATGAGAATAATATTCACAATTACTAAACAGCGGTTGCAGGTGCAAGGGCTTCCACACCGGACGTGATTCAATATTACTATTACCAAGGGCATTCATTATTTTCAAAGCGGTCACACCACACCTTTCAGGATCCACAGTTAAAGCTGTAAGCCAATGAGTAGAACGCCCAAAAGGGGCCTCAGGCATGAATTCAATACCATCAATATATGCAAGCTCCTCAAAATAGCGGTTATACACTGAGCGGCGGGCTTTTACTCGCTCTTCCAAAACTAGCATCTGCCCCCTGCCGATTGCTGCCAGGACATTGCTCAAACGATAGTTATACCCGAACTCGCTATGCTGATAATGTCTTGCAGGGTCCCTGGCTTGTGTCGCCCAAAAACAAACCTTTTCCAATGCTTCGAGGTCATCTGATATCAGCATCCCACCACCTGATGTGGTAATAATTTTGTTGCCATTAAATGAATAAATACCAAATTTGCCGAAAGTGCCACTGGGACGCCCCTTGTAGGTCGCTCCCAGCGATTCCGCCGCATCCTCTATTACCGGGACATTGTATCGGTTACAAATTTCCAAAAGAGAAAACATATCCGCGCTTTGGCCGTACAAATTTATTATTATTACTGCTTTGGGAATATACCCTTTTGACTCCCCTTCAACAAATGCCCTTTCCAAAGCTAAAGAAGACATGTTCCAGGTCTCCGGTTCCGAATCGATAAAAACGGGTTTTGCACCAAGATATAAAATTGGGTTTGCACTGGCGGCAAAGGTAAGTGAAGAGCAAAACACCATATCTCCCATACCGACACCTAGGTATCTCAAAGCCAGATGTATGGCCGCAGTGCCTGAAGACAAAGCGACTGCCCCTTTAACTCCGGCATACTGAGCAATTTCTCTCTCAAACGCATCTACATGCGGCCCAAGTGGTGCGATCCAATTAGAATTAAATACATCTTCGACGAATCTCTGCTCCTGACCACTCATATGAGGCGATGAAAGATAAATTCTTTTATTAAATTCAGTCACTTTTTTTTATCACCCTTCCCGGAACCCCCACCACGGTCACATCATCCAAAATATCTCTAACAACAACCGTACCGGCGCCCACAATAACATCCCGTCCGATTGATACCCTTTGAATCACAGAAGAAGCTATTCCAAGCCAGCTATAGTCACCCACATTAACCTCCCCTGCAAGGTGAACACCAGGTGAAAGATGCACGCCTTCTCCTAAAAAACAATCATGATCAACGGTTGAACCTGTATTTATAATACTTCCAAACCCTATCCTGGAACCAGCATTCACAGCCGCCTGGGCAAAAATCACGCATCCAGGTTCAATTATCGCATCTCTACTGACATAAGCTGTAGGGTGAACTATAAAGGGTAAATTAAATCCCACATCAGAAAAATTTTTTAATAACTTCACCCTGATAAGGTTGTCACCAATGGCAACAACCAGGTCCTTATATTCACCCAAAAAACCCGGGGCATCATCAAGCTTCCCTAGAACAGGGTATTTTATCATTTTTCTCAAGGATTCGAAACGATCATCAATAAAAGCAATAGCATCCCATCGTCCGGTCTCAGAGGCTGTATCCGCAACTACTTTGCCATGTCCTCCCGCCCCGGCCACTAATAATCCTTTCATGATTGAACACCCCTAAACTTATCAACAGTGGCCTGCCCCTGCTGGTTGATTCCCTCCGATTTTATCACCTTTAACACCGTCAGCCAAATTATTTTAAGATCAAGCCAAAAAGATCTGTTATCAACATACCATACATCTAAAACAAATTTTTCCTCCCAGCTAATAGCATTCCTTCCGTTAACCTGGGCCCATCCTGTAATCCCTGGTTTAACCTCATGACGCCGGGCCTGGTCCAGACTGTAAAGAGGTAAGTATTCCATTAAAAGCGGCCTTGGGCCAACTATGCTTATATCTCCTTTTATTACGCAATACAGCTGTGGCAATTCATCCAGACTTAGGCGTCTTATTAATGTCCCCAGCGGTGTTAGCCTTAAATTATCTTGAAGAAGGTCTCCTTGTTCATCTCTTTGCTCAGTCATGGTACGAAACTTAAAAATATAAAAAGGTTTTCCGTAAAGCCCCGGGCGCTTTTGTTTAAAAAGCACAGGTGATCCAAGTTTCAAAAAAATTAACAGCGCGGTTAGCGCAATAACAGGAAATAAAAGAGTCAATAGCATTATTGATACTAGTAAATCAAATATTCTTTTAATCATTTGCATCATTCCCAGTTGTTCAAGTTGGTTATTTATATATCATTTAATACTTTGTCCGGAAACAGTATGCCGGCCATGTAACAAGTTTTTTCGATGTTCAAGAACCTTAAACCAGAACACTCCTTGCTCAAAATGGCTTTGTACGTATTTTATTCCTTCTTCACCCATTAATTTAATTAAGGCAGTATCGTTTTTTAGTCTTAACATTGCGGTAACTAACGGGCTAATTTGGGCAACAGGTACAAGTAGTCCGGTCTTTCCGTCGACAACTGCCTCCCTTGGTCCGGGAATATCAGTCGTTATAACAGGAACTCCCAAAGCCTGGGCTTCCAACGCAACCACGCCAAAGCCTTCCCTGTAGCTTGGAGCAACCAGTATATCCATGGCAGCATAATATTTTTCAACTGTTTTTTTCGGCCCAATATAATGAATATTGGGATGCAAAGATATTCTTGATATTACTTCATTTGGCAAACCATGGTTTTCATCTGTACCGCCAACCATCAATAGGTGGGAATTTGAATCAATTCCTACCACTTCACGGAAGGCCCCGATAAGCTCGCTTACTCCTTTATCACGGGTAACCCTTCCAACCCAGCCAAAAACGAAATCTGTCTCGCTTAATCCTAACTCCATACGGGTTTCAGCCCGCCACCCGCTTCGCTTATAAAAATCAAATCTATTCAAATCAACCCCATTTGCACTGCCAAAATGGACAACAGAAGCCTTATTCTTTTCGTAAATACCCTCGGACATCGAGAAATCCAAATTTCCATAACTATCTGGTGAAATATGGGTACTTAGCCTGCATATAATCTTTTCTACCAGCTTTAAAACATTCCTTGGGAGTCCCGTCATTCCAACATATCTGATTCCCCACTGGCAGTATAGTCGAACCGGAACCCCTGCAAGCCAAGATGCAAGTGATGATACAAAAGCTGCCTTGGGAGTGCAATATTGCATCATATCAAACCTGTTTTTTCTTAATATCTTAAATAACAAATAAATGCCTAATACCGTTGAAAAAACAGATGTACTTCTTTCCATAGGTACCGTTAGATAATTTAGCTCTTTTGGACATGTTGCTGATAAATCCTGGTCATAATCACATATTATTGTTATATCAAAACCATTTTTTGAAAGGAAAACCAACTGGTCCAGTAAAAAGGTGCGAATTGTAATTGCCTTAGTAGCTACTACGCATATTCTTTGTTTGGTTGCACTCATCACCTTACCTCTTTCAGCCAAAGGTATTTCAGTAACTACTTCACAGCTTTATTTTTGCTGCTTTAGCCAGTGAACAAACTTTCCCAACCCCTGGTCTATTGTTGTACCTGGGCGATATCCCAGCATTATTTGAGATTTTTCTATATCGGCATATGTAATCGGCACATCCCCTGGCTGATCTCCAACCCAGTTTATTTTTGCTTTCATCTCCAGTGTATTCTCTAATTTTGATACCAGGTCAATCAATCTTACAGGATAAGATCCGCCAAGATTGAAGACCTCATAGCCTGATTTTTCATAATTAATTGCTGCGATAATTCCCTCAATAATATCATCAACATAAGTATAATCTCTGGCGCTACTGCCATCGCCAAACAGTGTAATCTCTTCACCGCTAATCATTTTTTCGCAAAATTTCCGAATTGCCAAATCAGGCCTTTGACGGGGTCCGTAAACGGTGAAAAAACGCAATGATATCACAAAAAGTCCATAAAGATGATAATAGGTATGGCAAAAAGCCTCTCCGGCTATTTTAGTGGCAGCATAAGGTGATGCCGGTTTTAAAATTGTATCCGTTTCCGCAAAGGGCACTTTCTCATTAAGACCGTATACAGAGCTGGATGATCCAAAAACAAATTTTTTAACTTTGAAAATGCGTGCGGCTTCCAGCAGGTTTATAGTACCATCGATATTAGTTGTCTGATACAGACGCAGCTGTTCAAGAGAGGGCCTTACTCCCGCACGGCCTGCCAGATGAACAATAACATCAGGTCCCCACTCACACACAGTTCTTTCTACCAGCTTTATATCCCTGATATCACCTTCAACTAACATGTATAAATTATTTTTTAGATGATTCTCGATATTTTTTCTTTTAATAAAAGGATTATAAAAATCATTTAAATTATCAATACAAAGAACAGAATATCCTCCTTCCAGGAGTTTATCAACAAGGTGGCTGCCTATAAAACCGGCTCCCCCGGTTACTAAAACACGTGTATAACCAAACAAATTTTAACCTCCAGTGTTATAATTGCTATTTAATTATTAAAACCTTCCCATACCAAGATAATTAAAACCTATTTTTTCTAATTCTTCATTTTTCACAAAGTTTCTTCCATCTACAATAATCTTCTGTCTCATATTTCTACTAATTAAACCCCAATCGATTTTTGCAAAATCATGCCACTCGGTTACCAGAACCAAAGCATCACAATCAATACTTAAAGTAATTACATCTTCGCAATATTCTACAGCCATATTCTTATACTGCCTTTGAAAATTTGGCATAGCCACCGGATCAAACACCCTTACCCTTGCGCCAAGTTCTATAAGTTTATTAATTATATCAACGGAAGGGGCATCTCTTAAATCATCGGTATTGGGCTTAAAGGACAGGCCCAGAATACCTATAATGCTGCCCCGCAAAACCTTCAATGCCCTTTGCAATTTTTCCACGGCAACCATCCGCTGGCGGTAGTTAACATCAATAGATGACTGCACTAATTCCATCTTGTAGCCATATTGTGACGCGGTATATGAAATAGCCCTGGTATCCTTTCCGAAACAACTACCTCCCCATCCCAGACCGGCCTGTAAATAATCCAGACCTATCCGCTTATCCAGCCCTATTCCCTGCGCCACCTCTTTTATATCCGCCCCCACCCTTTCCGCCAGGCCCGCAAATTCGTTTATAAAGGAAATTTTCATTGCGAGAAATGAATTGGCGGCATATTTTATCAATTCAGCGCTTGTAGGGTTAGTGGCAATAAAGGATGGGCACTTGTATTCGGCAGGTCGGGGAATAAAAGCGGGCGGTTCAAAGGTTTGCTTCAATATAGGATTATAAAGCTGGCCAAGTATGTTAAATGCCTGTGCGGATTCAAATCCCACAACTATTCTGTCGGGGTAAAGGGTATCTCTGATGGCTGCCCCTTCCCTTAAGAATTCCGGGTTAGACGCGACAAAAAAGTTGCACTCAACGTTGCGTCTCTCCAGTTTGGCCTTTACAACCGTTTCCACCCTTCGGGCAGAACCTATAGGAACTGTGGATTTATTTACAATAACCAATGGGCTGTCACTATTTAATATAGCACCGATCTCCTCCGCGACTCTTTCCACTGCGGAGATATCAGCATCACCATTGTTCTTGGAGGGAGTACCCACAGCAATTACAACAATATCCGCCTCCGGCATTGCTTCTTTTAATGAAAAGGAAAAAACCAGGTTGTTCCTGGCCAGCATCATTAACTCCTCCATGCCTGGCTCGTGAATTGTGGGTTTTCCTTTATTCAATTCTGATATTATCTTTTCATTAACATCTACACAGGTAACACGGTGGCCAAGATATGCCAGACATACTCCGGTAGTCAGACCTACATAGCCGGTTCCTACTATAACTACTTTAAGTTGTTTATTAACCAAGTGTACTCCCCCTAAAAAATCTTGCTGATGACCAGGTTCCAAATTATATCTAATTAAAGGGTCTGTCCTTACCGCTAGGTTATGTTACCTTCTCTTTTTGAAGCCAGGCCTGAAACATAAGGATATTCCACAAACAATGCTGCCAGTTCCTTTGCCCGGATATATGCTCATGCCATACTTTCAAAATCGGTTCAGGTCTGAAAAAACCTCCCGCTTTCAAGTTCTCTGCACTTAAAAGTTCATTAGCCCATCCTCTCAATGGTCCTCTTAACCAGTGATCAATAGGAACCCCGAACCCCATCTTGGGTCGTTCAATTATTTCCCTGGGCACATACTTATAAAGTATTTGCCGAAGTATCCACTTTCCCTGGCCATTCCTGATTTTCATGGAAATCGGCAGACCCCAGGAAAATTCTACTATACGATGATCTAAAAGGGGTACACGGGCTTCTAGACTTACCCCCATACTGGCGCGATCGACTTTTACAAGAATATCATCCGGCAAAAAGGAGACCATATCCAAAAACATAATTCGGGAAATAAGATCGGATGTTTCCGGCCAGGAAGAACGTTCAGTAATAACCGTGACAGGCTCATTACCCCCCATTATCAAATCCCCCGGTTGCTTCCAAATAGACACGATTACACGGTATATCTCCTCAGGACACACGGCAGGCAAAACTTCCGCCAATTTGTGAATTCTTTCCCCGGGCAAGGTATTACTAGAACGCCTCGGCAATACCGGATTAAACAACTCGAACAATCTATCCCATTCAATTGGCGATCTACTCTGAAGTATATCTGATAACAGGCGGCGCATTCTATGTGGTATCCATTTTACCCACTTCCATATATTGCTTGTCCAAAAATAGTGGTTGTAACCCCCAAATATTTCATCACCGCCATCTCCGGACAGACTGACCGTAACTTTTCTACGGGCCAGTTCACATACTAAAAAAGTCGGTATCTGTGAAGTGTCCGCAAAGGGCTCATCATACATAAACGGCATCTTTGGGATTACAGCCATCGTTTCTTCGGAAGTGAGATAAATTTCTGTATGATCTGTTCCCAAAACATCAGACACAGCTCTTGCATGCCTGGCCTCATTATAATATTCTTCGTTAAAGCCGATTGTAAAAGTATTTACCGGGCGGCTGCTTTGAGATTGCATTATAGCAACTACCATAGAGGAGTCAATTCCGCCCGAGAGGAATGCCCCTAAGGGAACATCCGCCACCATCCGAATCCCCACTGCTTCCCGTAAAAGTGTTTCAAGATGGTTGACAGCTTCAAAGTCAGTGTAATCAACCGGATTGGCAATACATTTATCGACCACATCTTTTACTGACCAGTATGACTTAATATTCTGATTGTAAGAGTCGCTGTCCACTTGCAAAGTTAGAATACACCCTGGTGTTAACTTACTGATTCCCTTATAAATTGAATATGGGGCAGGTATATAGTTATTCCGGAGATAGACCGCCAACACATCTCTATCTATCTCCGCAATAAAAGCCGGATGAACCTTAAGGGATTTTAATTCCGATCCAAATAAAAAGCTACTCCCCATCCAGCCGTAGTATAAGGGCTTTATACCCATCCTGTCCCTAACCAAATATAATTTTTTATCTGTACGGTCCCAAAGGGCAAAAGCAAACATCCCTACAAAACGCCCGACTGCTTCATCAAGTCCCCAGTGGCAAAACGCGGCAAGCATTACCTCTGTATCTGAATGCCCGCCGAAGATATATCCCTTTAATTCCAGCTGCTGTCTAAGATCACGGAAATTGTATATTTCACCGTTATATACCATAACGTACCTTCCACAGCGGGAAACCATGGGCTGGTGTCCTTCTGAAGAAAGATCCAAAATTGCAAGCCTCCGGTGACCTAAACCCACACCCTTTTCCTTATCCAGCCATATACCGCTGTCATCAGGCCCGCGGTGATTCAGAGTATCACTCATTTTTAAAAGAATATCCCGGTGATCATAGTTAAAACTTCTGCTTATATTTACAAAACCTGTTATACCACACATTTAATTACCTCGAACATTCTGGGAAGAATTTTTCATGGAACCTTCCGGTGAATTCACCATACCCCATATCTCGTCCCAGCGCTTTACCAAAAGCGAATCAGCCGTCAGCAAAGAATTTCTGAGCCCCATAATCCCGAATTTAATACTTAAAATATCCCCCAACATTTTTAATGACTGATTAATAACCGACATAAGAGCAGTATAAAACCACCCTCTTCTTATCGATTCAAACGCCACACCCCTGCAAAGCAGGTATCTGACCTTTAATGACTTTTTTAAAGAACGGCCATCCTCCCTGTACCCAAGAAGGACTTCATTAATACACGCAAAGCGGCTGGTACGATGCGTCCTGAATAATAAAAACTGGTCCTGGGCTTTATCCGAAGAAGCTTTCTTCGACAGAGATCTGTACCGATACTTTAAAAACCACCCTGTTCGCCCCATCCAGGTCGGATGAGCCATATAAAAACCTCCCCAGGGACTGCGGCAAATTTCCTCATGGGTTTCCAAAATAGGTACAATTCCTTTTAGATTGCCGTTTTCCTGGTAAATGAGAATACCGGCCCCCATCAAATCCACTTCTTCATGTTCGTTTAAAAAACGAACTTGTTTTTCAATCCTTTCGGGGAATGAGACATCATCACTGTCCATACGTGCAAAATATTCCCCGCCGCAGGTATCCAGAGCCTGGTTTAACCTGGCGGAAAGACCACTGTTATTCCCGTCAGAAATGATCTTAATCCTGGGGTCCTTGAAACTCCGGGCAATTGATAAAGTATTATCCGTAGAACCATCGTCGATAACAATCAATTCAAAGTTGGTATACGTCTGATAAAGGATTGACCTTACAGCCGCAGCTAGCGTTTTTTCGGCATTGTATACCGGCATTGCAATACTTACAAGCGGACTGGACATAAATCTTACCTCTCGGCCAAATATTAACTGGTTAACTTTCGTTATAAAAAAGCCTTCCCGGCAAACCTGATGCCCTATATGTCTTATCCCCCAAGAAACGCCAACTGAACTCGTACAATATCCGTCTCGAAACGCGGCGGCCCCTTTTCGGCCCCCAGATCAGGATGCACGGCAGAAGCAGAAGGGATCTTAGTAACCTAAGTGCTGAATTGACTCTGTGTTTTTTGAAAGGAACAGAAAGAACACTGTCTCTGTCACTCTCGTTATACACCCATTTGTTACGACAATCCAGGGCAAAATCCAGGACTTCTTTCATACGGAGGTCATATGTGTGTCCTCTCCTGGTCCTTTCGTAACCCGCAAGGGCTATTCTGTCCCTCTCTTCAGGGTTTGCCAGATAATACCTGGCCTTTTGAACAAGTTCTTTCATATCGTTGAATACCACTATTTCACTGCCAATATCGTAGTATTTCTCAAGCCCAGGAGACACCTCGGTTAGCATGAACCCACCCGATCCGGGAACCTCGAAAGCCCGGGCCTTTATTTGGTTATCACCCTTTGAGTTGGCAAAATTAAGGCTTATTACCGACTCCCGTATTATTTCCGGCATCTTTTCTGCCCTCACAGGCCCTGACGGCCATCCGTGCCCGAAGCAATGCACCTCAAGGCCGTTCGACCTCAATTCCTCCACTCTTTTTTTCCGGTCCCCGTGGGCCGCCCCAATAAAAGTAATGGGGTATCGGCACTTCGAGGCGGGAATGGGCTCCTGTAAAAAATCAGAATTGGCCGCCCACTGGGAAAGGAGAATATTTGTAATGCCATCCTGTATATAACTGGGGACCACACTGGAGTATGTTGTTGTCATGGCGTGATATGACTTTCCTATATACCTTGAAGACTCCTTATATTTCCAGGAATCATCGGTTGTCCAGCAGACTGTCGCGACATCTCCACTGAGCCTTATAGCTTCCAGGGTCTCCAGCCATATTTCATAATTTGTTTGTACAGCCAGCAGTACATCAGGACGATTCTTTTCAACAGTATCAAGCAGTGCTCTGTTCAGACCCGCAAAATCTCTGTACAAAGAACGGTCCCAGGACTCGAAATGGGTCACTTCATGCCCCAGTTTTTTTATCGCCGGTATGAAAGAAGAATACTCAGTCCCCAACCCCCTGGAAGGATCGCCGTATTGATATTTTCCAAAAACACAAAGTACTTTCATGTTTTATTACAAGCCTTCCTAGCCGTTACGTGGTACCCTACCGTAAAATCTTTCTCTTTGTCATAACTATCCAGCAGGTTGCACAGAGGAATGAGAAGAAAAAAACATATAAGGCACAAAAGCCAGGCCGGAGCCCATAGGAAGCGAAATATATGCGCCGCATTCAGTTTCCAGGGTACTGTCATTTGGATAAACCGCATACTTTCCTGTCCATAAAACTTAAAAAATCCTCCATTTGGTTCCACTGATATTTCCTCAAATCCAAATTCCGATAAAAATTTATCATACCAGTATGGAGTATAGCCCCCGTAAAAATGATACGGTGACTGATGTATTCCCGACCCAAGGGGGGCCGTCATGATTACCTTCCCTCCAGGTTTAAGTATCCGGGCAATTTCTTTTATAACATTAATTGGTTCAGGGACATGCTCCAGCATCTCTGTACATAAAACAGCATCATAACAGCTATCGGGCACGGGAATATTTGTGGCGTCACAGTGATAATCGATTTTTCCGTAACCTGATTGCTCTCTCAGCTGTTCCGGGGTCAAACCCTGAAAATCCTGGGCCTTGTAATCACAGTGTAAAAAAAACATCCTGTAAGGACAGGACCCTGCCCCCACATCTAAAACCGAGGCTCCCGGTGAGAGATCAGCAGCCTGTCCGGCCACCCAGTCATCCCTTTGCACCTGGTTAAAATAAAACACTTTGCATGATTTTATGCTGCTTAAAACCAGATCTTTCAGCATTGCCCTTCCTCTTTCCTGAAAACAAACATCCCGCACCCGTAACTGCAGTTAGCAGCCTCCTCAAGTGAATAATTATCGAAATAAACCCCTGCATCGTTGACGAAAGAAAAAGAAACTAAATCCAGTCCCGTGAACATTTTTAACACACTATGAGGGGGGAAAACCCGGTGAGCGTTAAAGCAGACCCTTTCCCTGCCCACAGGCACTGAAACAAACAACCATCCCCCCGGCTTAAGAACCCTTTCCAGTTGGGCACATGCCCGGGTGCTCCCCTGTGGGTCAAGAGGATCACCGTAACGGCCTAGCCCGATGTGCTCTATCACGTGGAGGCAGGAAAGGGAGTAAACAGAGCCGGGCGGCATCGGTAATTGAAGCAAATCGCCCTGGCGGCACTCAAGGCCCCCGACAGCGGCCTGCAACGGACGGTAATCATAGAATACGGTATCTACAAACCCACTGATTACTCCTATCATTTGGACGTGGGACCCTATATCCACATGTTTCTCTGGGCTTAAGCGGGCCAATCGCCGGGACAGCCAGCAGGCCTGATAAAAATAGTGGGGATCAAAAGGTGTCTTAGAGGTCCTGTCGGCTAGGCAGGGGTAGCTATCCCTGAACTTCAAAGTTTCATTTGTACTGCGGTGGTAACGGATGAAATCAAAAAAATAGCCGGGTAGCCTAAAAATGGACAAAATCTTGACAACATCTATAAAAGCAGTAATCCAGTTGGCCAGTAAACCTCTTTTAAACTGCTTCAACATCTTTCACCGTCCAGTTTTAAGACGCTTAATTGAGAAACATTGGCCCCCCTGTGCACAGAGCTTTTATGCAAACGGCAACTGACCCTGGACCTCCAGTGGACGGCTCCGAAATAGACAGTATTCCAAAACAGGCGGGCTGCAAGGCTAACGCCTGTTTCCTTCATCAATTTTAGGCGGGAGGAATTTCTTTCAGTTTTATACAGAGAGGAACCCGTGAGAGACTTCTGTTCTGAATGCCTGCGGAATGCGCTAAAGATAGCCGGAACATACAAACATCGCCCAAAACAACTCATCTTTAAAAACAACTCATAGTCAGCGGCATACTTCATTTCGGTATTTAATCCGCCCACAAGATCATATAAGGATTTCCTCCAATAGCATGCGTCCTGAAGAGGGGTCCACCCCCCGTAAAGCATCATCTCCCGCAAAGATTTAACATTTCCGGTCGAGTGGGAGATTACAAAGCCCTGCTCATCTATATATAAATCGTCCCCAAAAATCATATCTGCCCCCGTGTCTTTCAGTCTTTTCCTTGCCTCCTTAAGAGTTCCCTTCAGCAGTAAATCTCCGGAGTTTATCCAGCACTGAAATTCACCCCTGCTTCTTGCAAAACCCTTAGACAGAGCATCTGCGTAACCCCTGTCCGGCTCGCTTATCCAACCGGACAGGTACTTTTCATAGGAGCGTATTATTTCAACACTGCCGTCAGTAGACCCGCCGTCAATTATAAAATAATCGTCTAAGGGCTCCAGATTCTCCAGCACAGACTCAATAGTCTCAGCCAAATAACCGGCCATATTGAAATTGGGGGTAACAACCGAAAAACTTCCTGACAATGAACCCAAATTATATCACCACCAATGATCTGCTTAGTTATTCAGCTTGCAAAGAGTACTGTTTTGTCCCGGCCCCTATTACCCCCAGAACCGAACCCATCATAAAAATTAAGGCAGTACTTCCTACACCTAGTCCGCCGCTGATATTCTGCTGTATAAAAATACAAAACATGGAGCCTATTATTACAACCCGGGAATGCCTGGCGTTATCACGCCAGGGTGGAGGAGCGCAATCTAAAAATCTAAAAAAGCGCCCCAGTATCCCCAAAACAAAAAGCAGGAATAGACAAAAACCCAGGATACCCGTCTGAACCAATATTCCTATAAATAGGTTATGCGTTCCTCTGACTAAAAAATTGTTATACTGGTCCAAATCCACCAAAGCCTCATAATTCTGCCCACCGAATCCCATTCCAACAAAAGGGGATTCCCACCATTTCTGCAGACTCCATATAAAGTCAGTGTATCGTATCGTAAAGCTCTGTGATTTCCAGGTCTCAACAGGCTCCGTCAACTCAAGAAGACGTAACTGAAAACCACTTTCAGTCGGCAGCAAACCAATAAGCACCTGACCTCCGAAATAAACCAGAAAGACCATAGACAGAAGGACTATTACACCCCTCCTGAAACCCGATACCAGGCCAATGATACAAAGGCCTGTCACCAGTGAAAGTATAGCCTGTCGGGAAGCTGTAAGAATAGTAATAAGAAAACAGCCTGCAAAAAAAATTATCGTTATCCAGAATAGAATTTTTGATTTTCTTAAGAAAAAATTTCCAGCTGATACCACCCCCGCCAAGGCAGCAGCCTGTCCCAGTACGTTTGGGTTCAATGACCCATACCCTAGTCCAATGCTGAACACACTTCCGGAGTAAATACCTTGTGTTAAAAGGTTCTGCCATAGGCTCACCGGAAGAGAGAGCGGGTATATCATAAAAGCTATGGGAAGGCCAATAAATATTACCTTCATATCGTTCAAGTTCCGGCACCCCAATATACCGACAGCAAAAAAACCCATCCACCCACGGAAAATGTCCCAGTTATAGTACTGAACAAAAGGATTGGACAAAAATCCGTTGTACAGTGCAACCAAAAAACCCGTCGCAAAAAATGCCATAACAAGAAGAATATACGTCCAGACAGTCCAACGTAAAAGATACCTAAGCGTTCCGTCCATATGGCGCCGGTAAATCAATAAAATAATTATCCATGCCGTCAGAAAAGACATAACAGGGATGTGAATACCGCCCAGGTTGCTCGGTAAATTAACGTTGCCGAACAACACCCACCCGTACAGCAATGACAATGCAGAAACAGGGGGCGAAAGACGCGTTACCGGAACCATTATAAAAAACATGGGTAAAAGCATTATCCAATTGACATTAAAGGCGGCGGCCACACGGATGCAAACAATAAGGAGGGCTATCATTATTCCGGCCTTTAAATGATTGCTCATATTTTTTCTCCCGGTATACTCAGTCATCTAAATGGAAGGTGATCCGGCCAAATGCCTTATGTACCAGTCGTAGCTGCCGGCAATGCCTTCTGCCAGCCCTATTTTGGAGCGCCAGCCAAGGTTTCTAATCCTGGTTACATCAAGCAACTTCCTGGGTGTTCCATCCGGCTTTGAAGAATCATACCTTATATCTCCCCGATAACCTACAATATCTCTTACGATCGCGGCAAGCTCCGAAATTTTCAAATCTTCTCCCGTTCCTATATTCACGAGGTCATTTCCTTCGTAATTCTCCATCAGGAAAAGGCAGGCATCGGCAAGGTCATCCACATGAAGAAACTCCCTCCTCGGACTGCCGGTGCCCCAGACTGTGACAAGGGGATCTCCTTTTACCTTTGCCTCGTGGAATTTCCTTATAAGGGCCGGAAGAACGTGCGACGTATCAAGGTCATAATTATCGTTTGGTCCGTATAAATTGGTAGGCATGACGCAAATATTGCGGGTTCCGTACTGACTGTTGTAAGACTGGCACATTTTTATACCGGCAATTTTGGCAACAGCATAAGGTTCATTGGTAGGCTCTAAAGGACCAGTAAGCAAGTATTCCTCTTTGAGAGGCTGCGACGCCAATTTGGGGTATATGCACGAGCTCCCCAAAAACAGTAGTTTTTTAACTCGTGATATGCAAGATGCATTTATAACATTGCATTGAATCATGAGGTTGTCATAAATAAACTCCGCCGGATAGGTATTGTTTGCGTGTATCCCACCGACCCTGGCCGCTGCCAAAAAAACGTATTCCGGCTTTTCTATGCAAAAGAACTCCAATATAGCTGCACTGTCACGAAGGTCCAACTGGCGGGAAGACCTCATAATAAGATTTGTATATCCCTTTTTTTCAAGGGCTCTTACTATAGCACTCCCGACCAGGCCATTATGTCCGGCTACATATACTTTGCTCTGGGTATTCGCAAAAAATCGTTCCATCCTCTCATCTCCAAAAAGTACTCTCCTGTATCTTACTCATTATATGAAAATGTCCTGAAGCCATTATTCCTGCAAAGTTGGTCCCTCTCTGCAATCATCAGGTCTTCCCTGACCATTTCAGCAACTAATTGCTCAAAGGAAATCCCCGGCTTCCAGCCAAGCGTTTCCCTTGCCTTTGCAGGATCTCCCAGCAGGGTTTCCACCTCTGTCGGCCTGAAATAACGGGGGTCAACCGAAACCACAGTCCTTCCGTTAATAATCCCTACTTCATCGGCACCTCTGCCTTTCCACTCAATGTCCATTCCGGCTTCTTTAAAGGCCAGGTGGCAAAATTTACGGACACTGTGCTGCCTGCCCGTAGCAATAACAAAATCATCCGGCTTATCTTGTTGAAGAATTAGCCACTGGGCTTCAACAAAATCCCGGGCATGACCCCAATCACGCTTTGCGTCAAGATTGCCCAGATAAAGCCTGTCCTGAAGCCCCAGCTTAATCCTTGCCACAGCTCTTGTAATTTTGCGGGTCACAAAGGTCTCACCACGTATGGGTGACTCGTGGTTGAAAAGAATCCCGTTGCACCCGAAAATACCATACGCCTCCCGGTAATTAACCGTTATCCAGTATGCGTACAGTTTGGCAGCGGCGTATGGGGACCGGGGATAAAAAGGTGTTGTTTCCTTTTGTGGTATCTCCTGAATTTTTCCAAAGAGCTCGCTGGTGGATGCCTGGTAAAACCTTGTTTTTTTCTCCAGCCCGAGAATTCTTATTGCTTCCAGTATCCTGAGTGTTCCCAGAGCATCCGAATTTGCCGTGTATTCAGGGGTTTCAAAGGAAACCTGAACATGGCTCTGTGCCGCAAGATTGTAAATTTCATCCGGTTGAACCTGCTGGATTATCCTGATTAAATTTGTAGCATCAGTTAAGTCACCGTAATGCAGTATTATGTTTCTGTTTTGGATATGGGGATCCTGGTATAAGTGGTCAATCCGGTCGGTATTAAAAAGCGATGACCTTCTCTTTATTCCATGCACCACATAACCTTTTGACAGTAAGAATTCAGCCAGGTAAGCCCCATCCTGACCAGTAATTCCTGTAATAAGAGCAATCCGTCCAGACCCTGACATTGGCAAATCACCTTTCATGAGTTATTTTGATAGCTGTAATACAGCTGAGCGAATTTTTCTTTACATGGTTTTACAGGTTTCAAACACCCGCAGGAGGTTCCGGGCTATTGCCTGTACATGCTTATTCTGTCTGGCGACCAGTTCCTCATAATCCGAGGTTCTGGGCAGATCGCTTTCCCAAACAGCCAGTAGTTTTTCGGCCAGTTCCTCCTCATCATGAGGATTAAAATAAACAGCGCCGGGTGGATTTTGCTCCCTGTGGACAGGTATATCCGACAATACTATTACCTTGCTAAAAGCCCTGGCGTCTTCAACAATACTGCTCCAGCCTTCAAATAAAGAAGGTTGAATCACCGCGTGTGCATAGTAGTATAAAGAATACTGGTGGTCCCGGGGAAGGAGCCCGAGATTCTTTACATCATCCAGTCCTTTGTCCCTTATGAAACTCATAAGATCTTCATAATGCCGGCTGCTGCGGTGCTCGTGGCTGGACCCGGTGCAAACCACCTTAATTTTATGACCCCTTTTTTTAAGTATGTCAAGGGCCTTAAAAACAACCATGTGGTTTTTATGAACCCAAAACTGGTTAGGCAGGTAAAAAAATTTTTCTTCCAGACCGTATTTCTCCTGCAGGAACTCTAGACTTTTAATAGTGTTTTTATTGTCTATAACGGTACAGAATGAATAAACAAAGTTTTTACTTTTATAATGAGGGTAAAAGCGCTCATAGTCCCTTCTTGCGCAGTCCGAGCTGAAAATCATGCATGACGCCCATTTAGATAACCGACTATAATGTAAATCCCGGTAAGCATAATCTTCCTCAGAAAACAAATATTTTAAATGTCTATGTTGAAAATCCGGTATCCACCCCAGTGAAGTGGCAGGAAGCATGTACAGGCAATAGCCCGGAACCTGAAATAAAACATCTATGTGTTCTTCCTTTATAATTCTCCTTATATTTAGTGCTCTGTATATTTTTAAAAATTTTGTTCTTACCCTTTCAGGTATTCTGGCCAAACTTGAAGGTTCGCCCAAATACCTCAATTTGACATCAGAAAGCTCATTAACAAAATTTTTAAAAATA
>JAMCWI010000054.1 GCA_023481335.1 Bacillota bacterium
CATCCAGGTGGATTTTATTACCAACCCCCTGAACGGAGATTATGTGCATTTGGGTGCCTGGGGCATTCCGGTGACCATCTTTTGGATTATCTCGGTAACAAATGCCATTAACCTAATTGACGGCCTGGACGGTTTGGCAGGCGGCACTTCCTTCATCGCCGCCCTAACCCTGGCAGCAGTCACCTGGCAGCAGTCGTTCTTGCTGGGCGGTTTAGGCATGGATGTGGTCTCCATGGCCTTGATCCTGGCCGCTGCCATCTTAGGCTTTTTGCGGTACAACTTCTACCCCGCCAAGATTTTCCTGGGGGATACCGGCTCCATGTTTCTGGGCTATGTCCTGGGCACCCTGGCCATCATGGGTGTGGCCAAAACGGCCACTGCCATTTCGGTCATTATTCCCATTGTCATTCTGGGCATCCCCCTGCTGGATGTATGCTTCGCCATCCTGCGCCGCTATCAGAGCCACCGGCCCATCTTCCAGCCGGATAAAGAACACCTGCACCACCGGATGATGGCCCTGGGTCTGTCCCATAAGCAAACGGTGCTGGCCATTTATGCCGTCAACCTGGTGCTGGGTGTCAGTGCCTTCCTGTTAACCGTGTTGACCACCAGCCAAGCGGCCTTGCTGCTCTTTATACTGGCTACGCTCATTATCCTGGCGGCCAACAAGATCGGTGTCATCGGCAAGGCCGCCGGTGAGAGCATTCAGTCCACGGTTTCAGTTTCACAGACTTTACAACAGCGGTCCTCCAAAATGTAGGGCCGCTGTTTGGCATCTATACTTGCTTTACCATATTTTAGTGAAAGGATGCGGAATATGAGAGTTCGTAAGGCCATTATCCCGGCGGCGGGACTGGGTGTTCGTGTTTTGCCCGCAACCAAGGCGCAGCCCAAAGAAATGCTGCCCATCGTGGACACCCCCACCATCCAATACATCATTGAAGAAGCGGTGGCTTCCGGCATCGAGGATATTCTCATCGTAACCGGCCGCAACAAGCGGGCCATTGAGGATCATTTTGACAAGTCCCTGGAATTGGAAATGCAGCTGGGCAGTAAGCAAAAGCACGAATTGCTCGGTCTGGTGCGGGATATCAGCGAAATGGTGGACATTCATTACATTCGCCAAAAGGAGCCCCTGGGCCTGGGGCATGCTGTCTACTGCGCCCGCAAGTTTATTGGCAACGAGCCCTTTGCGGTATTGCTGGGGGACGATGTGATTCGCAGTAAAGTACCCTGCCTTAAGCAGATGATGAACCTCTATGAGGAAGTCCGCTACACCGTCCTGGGGCTGCAGGAAGTGCCCCAGGAGCATGTAAATCGCTACGGTATCGTAGAAGCCGCCACCGAGCGAGAAGGTGTCTGCCGGGTTTACGACCTGGTGGAGAAGCCGCCGGTGGAGCAAGCACCTTCCCGGTTGGCGGTGATGGGGCGGTACATATTAAGCCCGCGTATTTTCAAGATCCTGGCTACCACCCAACCGGGGGCCGGCGGCGAGATTCAATTGACCGACGCCCTGAGAAAACTGGTGCAGGCGGAAGCCATTTTTGGCTGTATGTTTGAAGGAAAACGCTACGATGTGGGAGATAAGCTGGGTTATTTAAAGGCCACTGTGGAATTTGCTTTAGAAAGGCCGGATTTGGCGGAGGATTTCAGGAAATATCTAAAAGAGCTGGTAGTAGAATAGTCTCGAGGTTCGAGATTCGAGATTCGAGGTTCGAAAGGTCAGGAAAAAGGAGAAGAAAAGTGAGAGTTTTGGTAACCGGGGGGGCGGGTTTTATAGGCTCCCATGTTGTGGAGATCCTGCTGGAGGCAAGGCACGAAGTTTTTGTGGCGGACAATTTATCCACCGGCAAATTGGAAAATTTGCCTTCGGGAGTGCCTTTTTATAAAACAGATATTACAGACCCGGCGATCGAGTCGGTTTTTCGGGAGGTACAGCCCCAGGCCTTAATCCACCAAGCCGCCCAGGTGGCTGTGCCGGTTTCCTTGCGGGACCCGGTATTTGATGCCAATGTCAACATTATCGGCACCTTGAATTTATTGGAAGCCTGCAGGAAATACGGCGTGGAAAAGGTGGTCTTTGCCTCTTCCGCAGCGGTCTACGGCAACCCCCAATATCTGCCGGTGGATGAGGAGCACCCCCTGCGCCCCCTGTCCGGTTACGGTATTTCCAAACATGCCGCAGAGCGTTACCTGGAGGCGTACCGGGAACTCTACGGCCTGCGCTGGACGGCCCTGCGCTACGCCAATATCTACGGCCCCCGCCAGGACGCACTGGGCGAAGGCGGTGTGGTGGCCATCTTTATCGATAAGCTGCTGAACAACCGGCAGGCCGTCATCTTCGGCGACGGCGAGCAAACCCGGGATTTTGTCTACGTCAAGGACGTAGCTGCTGCCAACCTGTTGGCCTTGGAGCAGGGGGATAATCAAATCCTCAACATCAGCACCGGCCAGGCTGCCAGTGTAAATGAATTATATACCTTGATCCGCCGGGAGGTAGGCTCCACCCTGCAGCCGCAATACGGCCCCCCCAGGGCCGGTGATATCGTGCACAGTTATCTGGATAATAAGCGGGCTGTCACCGAACTGCACTGGCAGCCTCAGTACGGTTTAGCCGAAGGACTAAAGGAAACCGTGGATTTTTATCGTGAGGCAACAAATAATAATGTTACTGAAGGGATTGTTGCGCAAACAGCGGGGTTATTATCCGACATGGAGATGAGCGGGAAAGAGTACGTTGAGGACATTCGTAAAGGGTCTGCTAAGGGGTTAAAAGAAATTTAAAGATAGCTATTAAAGCTGATATCTCACCAACAATTAGGGAGATGAATAAAATTATATAGATGCTACCTGTTTCTTCTTCTAGTATCGAAAAAGTGGGATACAATGCCGACACTAAAACCCTTCGTATACAATTTCATAACGGTTCCGTCTATTAGTATAGTGGTGTTCCCGTTGTTGAATATAAAGCTTTTTTGAGTGCACCCTCTTTAGGGTCGTTTTTTAATCGTAATATTAGAAACGGTTATCCTTATGAGAAGGTTCTTTAATATACGCATGCTTACCCTCTCGTAAGTCTGCTAATAAATCCTCTAAACTAAGATTATCTTCCTTCATGCCTTCTCTTACACATTGGGCTAGTTTCGCCACAGCAAGTTTTTCTGGAATAGCAATGATAATCTTCTTTTCGGGGCGGTAAATAAATTTTATGACGGTTTTTCCTTCCACTTTGATTCCCCCACATCTTGTTTTTAAAATTATATCAACAAAAACAAAACAGAGGGAGAGATTTTTCAAATCTCAACCCTCTGCTCCTTATTTTTCTCCCGAACCCTTTGCTGGTTTCTTTTTACTCCCGCTTAAATACCCCTCCAGCAGCTTCCTTCGGGTATCCAGCGCCTTTATATCCACGGCCTTGGTCATATTCATCCAACTCCTCACCGGCAATTTTTATTAACTAATCATAGTATTTCCGTTAAAATGATATTATAAACCTTGCCAGTGCTGGTATAATATACATAATTAGGTTGGAGTGATCATAAAATAAGCTTTGTATCCTATT
>JAMCWI010000113.1 GCA_023481335.1 Bacillota bacterium
AGAGAGAAGGGGGGGTTTTTGTCGGGTTGCAAAACCCTGGAGAGGGGAGGCAAAGCCTAAATCTATCTGATTATCTAAAATTCGAAAGGGGGAAAAGTAAGATTGAGCAGATTATCAAAAGGTTCTGTTTGGTTGTTGGTGCTGTTGTTTATTGTAGGTGCCGTTTCTATTGGATGTGCTAAAAAAGAGAGTAATTTTCCTCAAAAGCCGATCCACATGATTGTCACCTTTCCTCCCGGTGGCGGGAATGATATCATTGCCCGTGCTTTTGCCAAGGCCATGGAAAAACATATCAGTCAACCGGTGGTAGTAGATAACATTAGTGGTGCGGGCGGTTTAACCGGGACACTGGAAACGGTAAAGGCTAAACCCGATGGTTACACAATTTTGTTGCAAGACGCCTCTTTGACAGGTATGATGGCTTATCAGGACAATCTTCCATTTAGCCTGGATAATTTAGAGCCTTTATGTTCGGTATACACAAACCCCACCTGGATATTGACGCCGAAAGATCGAAATTACAAGACACTGCAGGACTTCCTTGACGCGGCCAAGAAAAAACCGGGCCAGCTTTCAGTTGGCGTGGCGGTATCTACGGGGTCCCAATACCTGATGGCCGAAGCAATTAAGGGCTATCTGGGTTTAGACTATAAGATTATTCCATATAATGGAGGGGGTCCGTTAAAAGTTGCGCTGTTGGGAAACCAGGTCGACATCGGTATAATCCACTCGCCGATGATGCTGCCCGAGGTAAAAGAAGGAATGATCAATGTATTGGCGGCAGGAAGTTCAATGCAGGGAATCCACTATGATAAGTTAAAAAATATCCCTACGCTTAAAGATCTGAATATTCCTTTTACCTTTACTTCGACCCGGGGTTTCCTGGTGCCAAAGGGAACACCTCCCGAAACAAAAAAGTTTTTGGAGGACTTAATTAAGAAGGCCAGTGACGGTGCTACTATTAAGGAATTTGCCAAAACTTTTGAATGGGATCCGACCTGGCAGGATCATGAAGCATACGGGAAATTTTTAAAGGATGAACTGGCGCAATACAAAGAGATAATTAAGAAGTACGTCAAGAAATGACCATCGCAAAGGACCGTTTATTTTTAATTGCCAGTTGCAGTCTAAATGATTTCTTACTGCAACTGGCAATAAGTCAAAAATGTATTGCTGGTTTCTTAAAAATGCATAAGTAACTTTATATATCAACATGTAATGACATCATAACATAATAACAATAACTTTTTAAACATTCTACAGGAGGAGTCGTCATGGAAAAATTTGCTTTGGAACCTTTGTTGGACCCGCGGGGAAGGCAGGAAAGGCCGCAGCTCAAGCTGGCGCCCAGAGTGAACATGGAGGATTTGCAAAAGGGCAGGATTCTTTTTTACAACAATACCAAGCTTGAGTTTTGCAACTACACGGAAATATTCCCCAGGATTAAGAAATTATTTGCAGACAGAGGGATTAAAAATTTTATCGATTTTCGTGAAACAGTACGGGGGAAAAGCACACAGGACTTGATTAATTATGCCAAAAAATTGGCGGCGGCAAAACCGGTGGCCGCGGTGGTTGCCCTGGGGGATATGGGAACATCGGCGGCTACGACCGTCATTACCATCGCCTTTGAGGAATTGGGTATTCCCAGTGTGTACATTACTGCCCCTCCAGGAGCTCAAATTGTTGAAGGGGTTGCTTTTTACCGGGCCGGACGGCTGTGCCTCTGCCCTATCGATATATATCAGGCCAGTACCAAGGAAGAAGTTATGGCCCAAGTTGATTCTCAATTTGACTGCATCCTTGAATCGCTCACCCTGCCCCCGGAAAAGATTGACGGGCGGGCTAAACTTGATTTCAAACTGGATCAGGTGGCCCCTGCGGAAAACGGTTTACTGCCCATTATGGAAAAGTTGGCGGTAGCGGAAGAAAAATTAAGGGAACCGGGCAGTTACATGGAAGAAATCATGGACTATTTCAACGGGGAGTATCTCGGGGACGGACTGCCCATCATCCCGCCGACGCAAAGCCGGTATGAAAAAATGTTGACTTACTGTCCATATGCTCCCGAGGAAGTTCTGGCCCGGGAAATTGGCCCCAGCGGAAAAAATATTACCGTTCGGGACGTTGCCGTCGCAGCGGTGATGGCCGGCTGTAAACCCGGGTACATGCCCATTTTAGTGACTGCCTTCAAAGCCATGGCCAACCCCAAATACAACTTCCTGCAGTCCGTAACCACCTCGCATCCGGGAGGGAACCTGGTTTTAGTAAGCGGTCCTTTGGCTCAGGAGCTCGGCATACATGGCGGGCAGGGATGTCTGGGCCCCGGGTTTGTGGCTAATGCCACCATTGGGAGAGCGGTGAACTTAGCGATTATCAACGTCTGTCGTGCGGTACCCGGGGTTTGTGATTTAGACTGCCTTGCTTCCCAGGCGGAATTCACATACTGTTTTGCGGAGGATCCCGGTTTAACTCCATGGACTACCATTAACGAAGAGTGTTATGATAAAGACACCACCACTGTTTTAGTGTTGAAAGCTGAACCGCCCCATGACATTATAGATTTTTTGAGCTTGAACGGGGGAGACTTGCTGGATACAATAACGGATAGCTGCACCACTTTAGGATCCAATAACGCTTATATACCGGGAAATCTCATTCTGGTAGTAACCCCTGACCATGCTAAAATGTTGCACCGTGACGGTTACGACAAGAACAGGATAAGGGAACATATCCATCGCTACGCTTATCACCAGGCACCGATGGTAAGAAACCGTGGTTTAGTTCCCGTTCGTCCGCCCGGATTCGATGAAATGCACCCGATTCCGGTGACCCGCTCACCTAGAGATATTGAAATTGTTGTGGCCGGAGGAAGAGGGGGGCATTCGGAAGTAATACTACCGTGGGCTTTGCATAGTGAGGCGATTGTGGAACCGGTTTTACTGCCTGATGGAAAAATTGCCAGGAGCATCAAGGAATTTAAAAGATAGGTAGTTAAGGTCTGTATTAAGCAGTGCCAGGCGGCCAGTTCCTGGATCAGTTAAAATCAAATTCCCGGGGTGTGCGTCAGACCGTCCGTGATCACGGGCGGTCTGATGCTTTTTGGGGTGGGCCTGGCGGCGCTT
Organism: Bacillota bacterium; assembly: GCA_023481335.1. GTDB lineage: Bacteria > Bacillota > Desulfotomaculia > Desulfotomaculales > Desulfotomaculaceae > JAMCWI01. The sequence continues at coordinate 3,126 of JAMCWI010000113.1, forward strand.
GACAATTAAAAAAGGTATTGTATATTTAACGGTAATACGTTCTTTGGGAAAGGAATGGTTTGATGGAAACGCTTACGCTGCTGAAAAGCCGTTTTTCCGTCCGCCGGTTTAAGCCCGACCCCGTACCGGACGAACTGCTCACCCAGGTGCTGGAGGCGGCTCGGTGGGCACCTTCCGCCGGTAATTTGCAGCCGTGGTTTTTTTACGTGGTGAAGGGCCGGGAACAAAAAGAGGCCCTGGCGACCTTCGCCTTGAACCAGCGCTTTCTCGCCCAGGCCCCGGTGTGTATCGTGACCTGCGCCGAGCCGGCACGTTCGGCCCGCGTGTACGGCGACCGCGGGCGGGACCTGTATTGCTACCAGGATAGTGCGGCCGCCGCGCAGAACAT
>JAMCWI010000154.1 GCA_023481335.1 Bacillota bacterium
CGGCCCCGGGAAATTGTATTGAGGGCCATCGAAAACTTTTCCAAACGGGATCCGAGAAAAGTCAATATCCCCAACGAGGTTACCGAAGCCTATGCCGGTTTCTCGGTGGAACAAATCGTTGAGGCCCTAAAGGCAGTGAATGCAGAGGATCCTTTAAAGCCCTTGGTGGATGCCATTGCCGGTGGACAAATCCTGGGGGCCGTAGCCATTGTGGGCTGCACCAACCCCAGAAAGAAACAGGATCACCACAATCTCACCCTGGCCATGGAACTTATTAAGAACAACGTCCTGGTGGTGGCCACCGGCTGCTCCGCCCATTCCCTGGGCAAATTCGGCCTGTTATCGCCGGATGGTTTACAGCATTGCGGGGAAAGCTTGCGGGGTATCCTCACCGCCGTGGGCCAGGCCAACGGTCTGCCGGGCCTGCCGCCGGCGCTGCATATGGGCAGCTGCGTGGATAACTCCAGGATCGCGGATCTTTTAACCGCCCTGGCCAATTACCTGGGTGTTGGAATCAAAGACCTGCCGGTGGCCGGCTCCTGTCCGGAAACCCACCACCCCAAGGCCATCTCCATCGGCACCTATTTTATCGCCAACGGCGTAGACGTGCATGTGGGTGTCAATCCCCAGGCCACCGGTTCCGAACTGGTCGTCAACGTATTGACTTCCGATAAAGAAAACTTCCCGGTCACAACCGATGGGCTGTTTGGGGGCAAACTAATTTACGAGGAAGATCCCTTCAAGGCGGCGGAGCTGATCATTGACAGAATTAAGAAGAAGAGAAAGGCCCTGGGTCTTAACTAACATCATAGGGGGAAGGCAGATGCCTGTGAAAACCGGTGTGAAGATGGCAATCTCCGGCAAAGGAGGGGTGGGCAAGACCACCTTGGCCGCTCTGCTGTGCCACCTTTATGCAAAGGAAGGGAAGAAGGTGCTGGCAGTGGATGCCGACCCCGATGCCAACCTGGGGATGGCCCTGGGTTTTTCCGTACAGGAACTGGAGCAGGTGACCACCATTGCCCAGGACCGGCAGCTGATCAAAGAACGGACCGGTGCGGAGCCGGGTACCAGCGGCCAGTGGTTTACCTTAAACCCAAAGGTGGATGACATTCCGGAGAAGTATGTCCTGGCCAAGGGGGGTGTCAAGCTGCTCCAGTTAGGGCTCACTTCCACCGGCGGCAACGGCTGTTACTGCCCGGAGAACACCTTTGTCAAGACTTTGTTAAACCACCTGGTGCTGGAAGAAGACGATACGGTCATTGTGGATATGGAGGCCGGACTGGAACATATGAGCCGCGGCACCGCCAGAAGTGTCGATGCCTTTGTGGTGGTGGTGGAGCCGGGACAGCGAAGCTTCCAAACGGCCAAAGCGACAGTGAAGTTGGCCCGGGATCTGGGGGTTGACAAGGTCTTTGCCGTGGCCAACAAAGTCAGGTCCGGGCAGGAAGAAAGTATCAGGCAGGCACTCAATTTCGTGCCTCTCCTGGGGATGCTGCCTTACGACCCGGCGGCAGTTCATGCGGATCTTGCCGGTAAGACGCTGTTTGACACCAACCCGCCCATGGTGGCAAGGGTGCGGGAAATCAAGGCCAATCTCGAGGCAACCCTAGGGCTTGAATAAAAAGACAAACCCACAGACGCAGGCATCAGTCCTGCGTCTGTTTCCCTTGTGGGATAAAAAGGAAATTAACGCTCTTTGAAGAATTCTAAATAAAGAACTCATTTGCGGGGGGGTGGGCGGAATGAAAAAGCCGAAACAGGATTCTGTCAAACTGGGCGAGCAAATGGTTCCTTACCAGGTAAAGGAAAGTGACCGGGCCAGGAATATCCGCCTTAAAATAAGCCCGGAAAAGGGGTTGGAGGTTGTGGTCCCCCCTAAATATCCCCTGGTCAGCCTCGAACCGCTGTTAAAAAGCCGGGAGAGTTGGATTCTGCAAAAGCTTGATCTGATGAATCAGCGGGCCCGGCAAAGAAAAGAAAACAGCCTGGCCGAGAGGCAGGCTGTGAGTTTCCTTGGTAAATCCTATCGGCTGGTGACCGTGTTTCAAGAAGGCCCCCCTGTGGTGGATTTGGTGGGGGATAAAATCCTGGTGATGCTGCCCCAGGCACACAAAGACAAAGTGCGCCAGGTCCTGGAAAGCTGGTTGAGACACCAGGCCAGGGATATTATTCTTGAGCGGGTGGAAATGGTAAGAAGGAAACTAAGAATCAATTATAACCAGGTTTTTATTAAAGATCAGAAAACCCGCTGGGGCAGTTGCTCCAGCCAGGGCAATTTGAATTTTAATTTCCGATTGGTGATGGCCCCGCTGCCGGTGATCGATTACCTGGTGGCCCACGAAATGGCTCACTTGGTGGAAATGAACCACTCTAAAAAATTTTGGTCCCTGGTGGAGAGCATCTGCCCGGAATACAAGAAACACAGGCAGTGGCTAAAGGACCACGGGGCGGAATTGATCCTTTAATTACAGCTTGACCTCCGCCAGGGGTTTGTCCTTGTTGTCGCACAGGGTAAGGGTAACGGCTTTATACCGTCCCTTTTCTATTTTATAGGTGGTTTTTTAATCTTAAACCCCGCCGACAAAAATACTATCGGCGGGGTTTAGTTTTCTTTAATGCTTTGTACGAAGAAATGTAAGAAACCGGCAGTGGTTTTTTGAGCCCTTTGCAGCAGGATGCCGGCAACCCTTTCAACGGATGGAGCATGATCTTCCATCACCTCCGGCAGATACCCGTATGAAACCCTGGCGTTCTGTCTCACCCATTCCCCGGCATTGCCCCCCAGATCATAAATACCTGCGGAGTTGGTTGCAAAATCTTCAAAATGAGCTCTGGCCCAGTCTTCAAAGTAGCCATGGCCGCTGAACACCAGGCAGCCGGCATGATGGGGTACGCACAAGTCCTGCAGGATGTGACCGGCGGCACCCAAATAAAAGAGAGACTTTTCCCGATGGCCTCGCCGCCAATATTTAACTGCCCGGTCAAAATAGTACTGGCATTCTGTGGGGGCGTCCGGACCATGCCATAGCCCGGCATCCGCCAGATGGTTGTAATAATGGCTAATATACTTGAAACCCCTGTCACTCCAGGATGAACCTTGGTTCAAGGCCTCTAAGTGAGACTGCAGCATCAGCGCCTCTTTTTGCAGACCGTCCTGCTTCAGCATATGGATGGCCTGGCGGTTACAGAAATGATGGGTGTTTCGCAAACGCTGTGGTTTTATCATCACCTGAAAGGGCATGGTCAGTGCCAGCATTACTTTGGCACAGTTCCATGTTGCGTGGATCAGGGTCATGGAATGTCTCCTTTAAAACGCAGCCAAGCAGAATAAAATGAGTCAGACATCAATGATTATTGCCAAAAGTAAGATAAATTATGAGGACAAAATATAGAGGTAAGGACTTTGGTCCTAAAAATAACTGGTGCTGGAAGAAGACGATACGGTCATTGTGGATATGGAGGCCGGACTGGAACATATGAGCCGCGGCACCGCCAGAAG
>JAMCWI010000088.1 GCA_023481335.1 Bacillota bacterium
ATTTCTATCGAATCCTTTTAGTAATTGTACTGCACCAAAGATATTGTATCATAATCGCGGAGCTTTACTCTACCCCCCAGCCCGGTTAATTCAATGAGAAATACTGTGCCGACCACTTCCCCTCCCAGCTCTTCCACCAGCTTAACCGCTGCGGCGGCCGTACCGCCGGTGGCAAGGAGTTCATCGGCGACCAGGACTTTTGTTCCCGGTTTAATCGCGTCCCGGTCAATTTCAAGAGTTTTTTCACCAAAATCCTGGTCGTATTGCCAGGAAAACACATTACCGGGCATACCCGCCGGACGGTGCAGCGAAGCCAGGCCTGCGCCCAGAATGTAAGCGAGCGGCGCGCCGATCATCAAGCCTCTCGCCTTGGGACATAAGACAAGGTCCGCCTCCTTGTGCTTGCACTGCCGGTACAGCCCCTGTACGGCCAGGCGGTAGGCGTCGCCGTCCAGGAGGAGCGTGCCGACGTCCTTGTAATTGATGCCCTCGCGGGGAAAGTCCTTTATCTCCCTTATTTTGGATTTTAAATCCACATTATTACCCCCTGAAAAGACATTAAGGAACCTTAAAATTTTTGCTCCAAAACTGTTCCATCCAAATGCTCGACTCGTTTTTCAAGCGGTGGCCCATCCGGAATACACCGGAACTTTCCAGCTCCCGCTTACTGGCCGGGGGAGGCTTAAAAGCCAGCCGGCAGCAGTCTTCCCCCCTTTCAGTTTCAATCAGACCCAATTCCTGAAAAATAATCATGGCCACTTTTACCGTATAATCCTGAATTGCGGAAAACCCGCTCCCGGCAAGTTCCTGGGAAGCGGACGAATAACAAACTGAAAAAACACCTGTTTTACCTGCTTCCCGCCGCAGGTATAGATAAAGCGCCGCCAGAAATTCACGGCCGGGAGCGAGCGCCTCCAAATGACGCCGGTTAATCAGCAGATCTTCACCCCGGCAGAGCAAGTGGATTTTCGCGGCAGGGTCCGGCGCGTCAAAAGCCCAGGAAATACAGGAAGGGGAAAACGGCAGGTGGTAAACCACAATATTTTTTGCCAGGCTGACGGACTCAGCGGGCGGTGTGGATGAAGTGACGACCAGCCCGGCGCCGCCGGAATTAAAGCTTTCCCAGACCGCCATGCGTTCGCCGGAACTCATGGCGCTGTGGCAAAATAGCGGTCTCCCTGCGCCGGCGCAGCGCGGCAGGTTAAGATAGTGGGCCAGTTCCACCGCCTGGTACCCGCACGAAACAAGCACTATGGCCGGTTCCGGCCGGGCAGCAATTTCCAAAAGGAAGGCGGGGCGGTCCGCCGGACCGCTGCAATATGATCTAAACTGCCCGCGGCCTGCAATATCCGGGCAGGTTGTAAAATCAGGGGTTTCCGTCAGAACAGGGGACTGAAACTCCGGATCTGTGTTTTCAAACAGGTCCAATACGCGCGAAACAAACTCCGGGGAGTTTAGAACCCTGTCTTTGACGGCAAGGCGACTGCTCGCATTTTGGAACAGCCCTTTTAGGAATCCTTCCATAGAACTACCGTTTCCGCGGCTTTCGAATACTGCCGGCGCGCCCAGTTCCTTAACTTCAAGCTGTACCGAGCGCCGCCCGTTGTAATCGTTAATCCCCGGAGTAAAGGCCAGGTCCACCATTTCACTGGCGGCAAGCACTTCGGCGTAAGCGCCCAGGTTAAACCCGATCCCGTCCAACATGCCGGGGCCGTCACCACGCAGGCGCAGCTTCAAGTGCGCCGCATCTTTCCCCACTCCCCGGCTGTTCAGCACCGTGATTCCCCGGCAGCCCAGGAGCGGGCCAGGGTTTTTATGGCCAAACGGGTGGAGAAGCCCGATTTCTCCGACAAGTTCTACCGATATTTCGTTGACCGGGACAAGCGCATCCACTTCCAGCCGCGGGGCCATCAGATCGTCATTCAGGTTTTTCCGGGCGTACTCGTTGATTGCCCGGCGAAAGGACTCTATATTGCAGGGATCAATAGAAAATCCGGCTGCCGCAGTGTGGCCGCCGAAATCCAGAAGGTATTCCCGGCAGTGAGCCAGGGCCCGGTATATGTTAAAACCGGGAATGCCGCGCGCCGAACCCTTGCCCACACCCTTTCCAAGCGCTATAAGCAGCGCCGGGCGGTGGAACCTGCCTACCATGCGGGAGGCTACGATGCCGATCACGCCAGGGTGCCATCCTTCCCCCGCCAGCACTATCACCCGGCTGTTCTGCCGAATCAGGATCTTCTCCATGCATTTGGAGAGCCTTGTTCAGCACCTCCGATTCAATCCCCTGCCTGTCCTGGTTGCCCCGGTGGAGCTGGGAGGCTATTTCCCGCGCCAGATCAGGGTTTTCGGTCAGCAAAAGCTCTACTGCCTGGTTCGCGCTGCTTATCCGTCCGGCCGCGTTGAGGCGGGGGGCAAGGATAAAGCCGACTTCCCGCGCACCAAGGCTCTCAAGCTTAACGCCGCATAGAGAAATCAAGGCTGCGAGTCCTTGATTCCTTGTTGAAGCTATAGCTTTAAGGCCGTTTTTGACCAGGATGCGGTTTTCGCCCAGCAGCGGTACAAGGTCAGCTATAGTCCCGATACAGGCCAGGTCCAGGTAGTCGAGCCAGCCTTCCGGGGTGGCGCCGATCCTTCGAAAAAGCGCGAACGCCAGTTTTAAAGCAACCCCTACCCCTGCCAGTTCCTTGAAAGGATAGGCTGAATCAGGTCGCTTGGGGTTGATCAAGGCATATGCTTTCGGTATTTCAGCAGGGGGTTCATGGTGGTCGGTGATTACAAGGTCCAAACCGTTACCGGCAGCCCATGAGGCTTCCGACAGGCTGCCGGTACCGCAATCAACAGTGATTACAAGGGTTATCCCTTCATCCTTCGCCTTTTGCAATGCTTCGAGGTGCAGGCCGTATCCTTCCTCTAACCGGTCCGGTATGTAGTAGCGCACGTCACCCCCGAGGCGCCGCAAAACCTGCACTAAAAGGGCTGTCCCGGTTACCCCGTCTGCGTCATAGTCTCCATAAACCAATATTTTTTCTTTCATTATAACTGCTGTTTCGATGCGGTTTGCAGCCCGGTCAAGGTCTTCTAAAAGGGAAGGATCGTAAAGCCCACCGAGATCGCTATCGAGGAAAGCGCGGGCATGCTCGGTTGTGTAAATTCCCCGGTTAATCAAAAGCTGCGCGGTGATGCGGGAAATACTTAACTCCCGCGACAGGATATGCTGTAAAACCGGGTGCTGTTCCTTTACACACCAGATTTTTTTAGGGATTACCATAATGTCACCGTGAATTAGTTAATTTTTCTAAGGAAATTTCTAAAATGCTAATATGATTATAGTCTACAAAACCTGGAAAGGCAATGCAGATGGCAGGACTGGAGGCTCAAAAAAAACACCGGTTACGTAAACCGGCGGTTGCTGACAGATTTAGAGATTTTGCTTGTATGTTTACTAACACATTTTCGTTTGACATTCTCACG